>CAMLNJ010000053.1 GCA_946481225.1 uncultured Verrucomicrobiota bacterium
TCCTCGCGCTGCTGCATCTGGTGGTCGAGCAGCGCCAGCGATTCCTCATGCGAGCGGATCTCGCGCAGACGCACGTCCATCTCGATCTCGCGCCGATCAAGCTCGCGATTCACCTCGGCGCGCCGGGCCACGAGCTCCTTCTCCGCCTGCTGCTTGATCTCCTCGGCGGCCACGAGCGCCTCGCGCTTGGCCACCTCGAGAAACTCCTGCGCCTGCTCGCGCGCCGCGCGCCGCGTCGCCTGCGTGCCGAGCCATACCGCCGCGAAGCCCGCCGCCGCGCCGGTGAGCAGCACCGCCGCCCAAGGCCAATACGGCACCACCTCCTCCGTCGTTTGCGCGATGACGAGATAGTGGGGTGCGAAGCTGGCGACCATGAGCGGTCATGAGGGAAAGAGATGGAGGAAAATTCAACCCTACACTCTCCGCCCCTTCTCTGCCCGTCGCCACAACTGTTCGGGAGCGCCCGCGCTTGTCCTTCCCGTCCCCTTCCGTTTCCACCATCGTCCCTCCGCCATGTTAAAGAACGGCCTGATCCACGCTTGGGAGAACCCCGAGCTCACATCCCTCAACAAGCTGCCGCCCCGCGCCACTTTCGACAGCTTCGGCACCGCGCGCCAAGCCCTCGGTCGCGCCCGCGAAAAGTCCCCGTGGTGGCAGTCGTTGGACGGCGAATGGCAATTCCGGTTGGAGCGCAATCCCGCCGACGCCCAATCCCTTGTGGCGCAACTCTCCTCCGGCGACGACTCCGCCCCTTGGAGCGCCATCCCCGTGCCATCCAACTGGCAAATGCACGGCCACGGCCGCCCCCACTACACCAACGTCACCATGCCCTTCCGCGAGGAGCCGCCCCTCGCGCCTGCGGAGAACCCCACCGGCGTCTACCGCCGCCGCTTTCGGACACCCGCCACCTGGACCGATCGCCGCGTCGTCCTCCACTTCGGAGGCGCCGACTCCGTGCTCGCCGTTTACCTCGATGGCGTCGCGGTCGGCCTCTCCAAGGACTCCCGGCTGCCCGCCGAGTTCGACCTCACCCCGCTCGTCCGCCCCGGCGCCGACCATGAGCTCGTCGCCATCGTCGTCCAATACTCCGACGCCTCCGCCCTCGAGGATCAGGACATGTGGCGCCTCGGCGGCCTCCACCGCTCCGTCGACCTCTACGCCACCCCGCGGGTCCACCTCGCCGACATCAAGACCACGCCGCACATCGACCTCGCCGCGCACTCCGCCGAGCTCGAGGTCCTCGTCAAAGCCGGTTTCCCGCAAAACCTTCCCCTGCCCGGCACAAAAGTAGCCGTGCAACTCCTCGACCCGCGCGGCCGCCCCGTGCTCGCCAAACCCGCCGCCACCGAGGTCGCCCACGAGCGCCAGTGCGTCGGCTTCGACCGCGGCCACGCGCGTCTCCGCGTCGCCGTGCCGAGAAACAAACTCCGCCTGTGGTCGCACGAGGACCCCGCGCTCTACACCGTCCTCGTCTCGCTCACGCCCCCGAAGTCCTCCGGCGCGGAGCCCTCGCACGCCGCCATCCGCGTCGGCTTCCGCAAGATCGAGATCCGCGACCGCTCGCTCCTCATCAACGGCAGGCGCGTGCTCATCAAAGGCGTCAACCACCACGAACACCACCCCGACCACGCCAAGGCGCTCCCCCTCGAGACCCTGCGCCGCGACCTGGTCCTCATGAAGCGGTTCAATTTCAACGCCGTCCGCCTCTCCCACTACCCGCACGACCCGCGCTTCCTCGACCTCTGCGACGAACTCGGCCTCTACGCCATCGACGAGGCCGACGCCGAGTCGCACGACTTTCATAACACCCTCTGCAACGACCCGCGCTACGCCACGCCCTGGCTCGACCGCGCCCTCCGCATGGTCGTGCGCGACATCAACCACCCCTCCGTCATCGCCTGGTCCCTCGGCAACGAGTCCGGCTACGGCCCCTCCCACGACGCCGCCGCCGGCTGGATCCGCCACTACGACCCGTCGCGCCCCCTCCACTACGAGGGCGCCGTCTCCCGCTGGCAAAGCGGCGCCACCTTCCTCCACGGCTCCGCCTCCACCGACCTCATCTGCCCGATGTATACCAGCATCGCCGACCTCGAGGCCTGGCTCGATTTCGCCGACAAGCATTGCCCCCGCGCCGCGGTCGCCCCCTACGCGAACCTCCTGCCGTCCGTCGAGGCAGACCCCGGCACCAAGGCCCTGCGCGCCAATCCCGCCGCCTTCCCGCTCCCCACCCCGCTCCACCCGCTGGCCCGCCCGATCATCCTCTGCGAATACAGCCACGCGATGGGCAACTCCAACGGCTCGCTCTCCGACTATTACCGGCTCTTCAAGACCCGCGCCGGCATCCAGGGCGGCTTCATCTGGGAATGGCTCGACCACGGCCTGCGCGTGAAAACCGCCGACGGCCGCGAGCACTTCGCCTACGGCGGCGATTTCGGCGACACGCCCAACGACGCCAACTTCGTCTGCGATGGCATGGTATCGGCCGACCGGATACCCCACCCCGCCTGCCACGAGCACCACCGCCTGGCGCAACCCGTCGCGATCACGCTCGTCTCCGCCCGATCCTCCGCCTCCGCCGCGACCGCCAAGATCCGCGTCCGCAA
The DNA here is from genome assembly GCA_946481225.1 of uncultured Verrucomicrobiota bacterium. Next base: position 2,604 of record CAMLNJ010000053.1, read on the forward strand.
CGAGCACGACTTCACCGCCCTCGGCGCCGCCGGCCTCCGCGCCACCTGGACCCTGCTCGCCGACGGCCAGCCCGTCGGTTCCGGCGCGCTCCCCGCCGCCGCGCTCAAAACCCTCGCCCCGGGCGCCTCCCGCGACGTCGCGCTCTCGCTCGGCGCCCTCCCGGCCGAAGCGCGCGAGTTCCACCTCAACGTCGCCTTCTCCCTCGCCCGCGACACCGCCTGGGCCGAGGCCGGCCACGTCGTCGCGAGCGAGCAGCTCGCCCTGCCCGCGCCCAAGCGCTCGGGTGTTTTCGCCCGCCCCGCCGCCACCTACCCGACCTCGGCCACCGAGACGCTTGGCGGCGTCCTCCTCGCCGCTTGCGGCGTCGAAGCCCTTTTCGACCGCGCCACCGGCACGCTCGCCTCGCTCCGTCGCGACGGCCGCGAAGTCCTCGCCCGCGGCCCGCTTCTCCAGCTCTGGCGCGGCGCGACCGACAACGACGGCATCAAGCTCTGGAGCGGCCAGGACGGCAAGGCCCTCGGCCGCTGGCAAAAACTCGGCCTCGACCGCGGTCTCGAACACCGCGTCGCGCGCTTCGACGTCTCCGCCCCCGCCGCCGACGGTTCCATCACCGTCACCCTCGCCCACGAAGTCACCACGTCCCTCCGCAAAAACTGGAAGGACGCGCTCCACACCCACCGCTACACGCTCCACCCGGACGGCCGCCTTCAGATCGCGAACGAATTCGTATTGGCCAAAGACTACGCGGACCTCCCTCGCGTCGGCGTGCGCCTCGACCTCGTGCCCGGCTTTCGACAGCTCGCCTACTTTGGCCGCGGCCCCTTCGAGAACTACAGCGACCGCAAAACCGCCGCCGACCTGGGCCTCTACGAGAACACGGTGGCCGGCGAATACGTCGACTACGTGATGCCCCAGGAGCACGGCCACCACACCGACACCCGCTGGATCGAGCTGACCACCGACGCAAAAAAACCCGCCCTTTTCGCCGTCGAGGCCGCGAGCACGCTGGAGTTCAACGCCACGCACTTCACCGCGGAGGACCTCTACGCCGCGAAGCACACGACCGACCTGAGAGCGCGCCCCGAGACGATCCTCTACCTCGACGCCGCCCACCGCGGCCTCGGCACCGCCAGCTGCGGCCCCGACGCCCTCGAACCCTATCGAATCCCCGCCGGCAAACACACCCTCGCCTTCACGCTGCACATGTGAAGAGCGGCCCCAAGTCGCAAGTCTCTCTTTTCCAGTCCGATCCATGGCCCACTTTGGGCTTTCTTCTGCGCCCCGAAACGCAGGAGATAGGTCAATGCTCGCTCGTCGTCTGCTTCGCTCCTCATCGATGATATCCCTGATCAATCCTTTTTTCGGCGCGGCGCTGCTTTTGCTGATCACGCACTCGTTGTTCGGCTCGGTGGGCGCTCAGCTCAGCACCGGTTGGACGTCTTCCACTGGCACGATCACACCTTACACCCCGCCGCCTCCCCTCACCACCGCCGGCACCTATTGGTCCAGCACTTGGCTGGTGGAAGACTGGCCTCGGCCGATTGCCGTGAATGGCATCGTTATCGCTCCCGTCGCTAGCCTGTCCCTCTCCGTGCAAGAGCAAGCTCCGGCCGCGCGTCATGTCGCCGCCTCCACGGGGGAGTTTTTTCTACTCGGCCAAGATGGCCAAGTGCATGCCGCACCCGCCCAACGCCCGGACCAGTGGCATCCGCTCCAAGCGGCTGTCGCGGCCCCGGGAACGGAAGACTTCTCCCTCAACGACGGCGTCCAACTGCTCACCCAATATGGCTTCGTTTCGTTCGATCCCGGCCCCGCCGCGCTGACGCCGCTTGCGGACGAGCCTGCCCTTGATCCCGCCGCACATCCTGTGCGTTTCGCGCCATTTTCCCGCATCTTCGTCCGGCCTGGCACGACCTATAGTTTCCTTGGTTACGGTGTCGGTTCCGAAATCACAGGATTTCACGGCCGCCCCAACTCCGGCCTGACTTTGCCTGCCCTTTACGGCGATGCGGTCGACGCCCCGCGACGCGCGCACTCGTTGCGCAAGATTGTCCAAACCGGCTACACGCTTTTCGGCTTAGGTGAACTCCACCCCCAAACCCCGGGCTTTGCGCTCGGAACCCAGGTTCTCTTCAAATCCCTAGACAGCGGTATAACCTGGGTTTTCCAACCCTTGCCCGCCGGCGGGGGTCGCTGGCACGACCTCGCGGTCAATCACACCGTCGAGGCTTGGCCTTACGCCGCTGAGGCAAACCCCGTCGGCACGCAGATCGTCATCGTCGGGGACGACGGCATCTACACCTCGCGCAATGACGGCCAAACCTGGCTCCACATCCGGGAAAACATCACGGTGGCGACGGCCTCGCCCTTGCCCCTCGTCCAGCCTGCTCGCACGGATGCCCCGGTCGACGAGGCGATCACTCTCCGTTTGAACTCTGTGGTTTGGGCAAAAGACCATTTCATCGCCGCAGGCCGCACGCTCGACGGAGCGGGCCGTCCCGTCTTCGTGGAGGGTCTGAGCAAATACTGGTTCGCCTACCCCTTGGACGGCTGGCCCGAGACACGCACGGTGGACGAAATCGCGAGCCACCAAGACCGGCGCCTTTTTCTCAGCAAAACCGGCGGCACCGCTTCCCTGCTTGCGGCAAACGTGCCGGTCTTCGCCGCGGAAAGCCAAGGCGACGCGCCGGTCCTTTTCACCACGACGCCGCTTCACCCGATCCTCGGCACCTATGCTGGACATCGTCCAATCCTCATTCATTCGCCGTCCGTGACCGTCCGGCGCTACCTGATCGAGAGCTCCGATGGGACAACGTGGGGCGCTTTTCTCGGCACTTTATATCCGCCCTCGTCTCGACAGCTCGACACCAGCGTCTTCCTGCAAGATGAGCCCACGCACCTCACCATCACCGCCATCAACGAATTTGGCCGCTCATCACCGCTTGAGGTCGATGTCGATCCCGTCCTTCCCCCGCTTCTACAGGCAAACTATGCCGCGCCGGTCCTATCCCTCCCACGAATGGTAACGGCACCCTTCGGCTCGCGGATCAACATCCCCGTGAAGCAGCTCAACAAAGTCCCATGGCCGTCCGACAAGACTTGGTTCTACGGACTGCCCCCGGGCCTTTCGTTCGACGCCAGCCAAACCGCGATCGTAGGCCACGCTTTGGTCCCCGGCACGCACACCGTGTCCGTCCTCACCATTCTCAAGATCAACGGCTCCACTTCCTGGGCCGGGCCGCTTACGATCAACATCCCCGCACCCGCCGCTCAAGCCGGCGACGTCGGCTCCTTCGCCGGAACCCTCGACGGCGATTCCGCGCTCGCGGGAACATGGACCGTAACCCTCCGTCGTGATCGCAGCTTCACCGGGCAAATTCGCATGGCGAAACACACTTACTCGATTCGCGGCAACCTGAGCGCGGAACCCGGCGTCCCGAACGTTTACGCGGCCACCCTCGACGTTCCCCGCAAAAGCCTTCCCTCGCTCGAGGTGGAACTGATTTTGCATGCCGCCGACGGACGCCTTTTGCTCCAGGTTAAAGACGGAAAAAACGAGGCCTCCACGGACGGAGGCGCCATCGCCAACATCCCATGGACAAAAGACAGGCTGACGCCTCGCGCCGGCGACTACTCCGCCGCCATCTGTGTCTCGCCCGAAACGGAAACCGCCCCCGCCGGCCAAGGCTTCCTGCGCATGCAAATCTCCACCTTGGGCAAAGCCATCGTGCGCGGCGAACTCGCCAACGGCATCAAGTGGACCGCCTCCACCTCGCTCGCCGCCGACGGCCGACTCCCCCTCGCCGCCAAGATCCCCGGCGCTCGTTCTCTCCGCGGCATGCTAGCCTTCGCCGCCGACTCCACCACCTCCACCGCCCTGCGCGGCCAACTCGCTTGGCGAAGCGCCATGGCGGAAAAGTGCTCCGCTTATGGCGACTCCGTCACTCTGTCGGTCGCAGGCGACATGGCTCCGGCCACTGAATCCAGCTACGATTCCTTTCTCGCGCACCGCCGCCACGACCTGATTCTCAGCCATCCCGATCTCGCTCGTTTCTCGAACGCGAGCGGCGAGGTCAAAGTGCCTTTCGATACCTACGAGTTTCAACCACGCGTGGCCCTCTACTACGAAGATACCAATCCGCTGTGCCTTGCTTTGCGCTTTGATCGTGGCGCGAAACTCGCGACTGGTAACTTCACCCTCATCTCCGGCGGACTCAAGCTGTCGGTCGCCCTTCGCGGGGCGCCCGTAACCGATTCTGACTCCGGCAAGGAATATATCGTCGGCTACTTCTTGTTTCCCTCCGCCGACGGTAAAACACAACGCTCGGGCGACGTAACTTCGGTCGCGCGGCCATACTAAAGGCGACGGCGGACCCACCGCGTCGCGCTCCGGTGGCATACGGGGAGCACGGCTTTCCCCTCGCTCGGCCGCCCCGGCGCAAAATCAGAGCCGGGCTCGTCAGGGACGCCCGGGCGCAGGGCTTGCGCGAGACAAGAGGCCTTACGCACTTCCAAGCACACGTCTTCCGAATGGAACCTCCGGGAATCCACCGCGTCCGAATCAGCATCCCCACCATGAGACGCTCCGCATCCTCCCGCCCCGCCTTCCCCTTTCTCGGCGCCGCCCTGCTGCTCGCCATCGCCGCGGCCGTCAGCGCCGTTTCATTCGGAGCGTATCTCCCGGCCGTGACGCTCGCAGCCCTCGGCCTGATCAGCGTCCACCTCGGCATACCCGGCCCGGAGCCGGTTCGTGTCCGCGCCCGTGCCTCCCGAGGCCCGCGCCACGACTGTTGAATCCAACCGCCGCCCAGCGCCGCGTAACTCACCCGCCGCGCCCGCCTTCTTCGGCGGACGCGGCTTTTTTGCGCCCGGACCCGCATCCGGCCCACGCCCGGCCCGACGCTTTACCTTGGCCTCGCGGCTTTCACGCCGCCTTCTCCTCGCCATGAAGATCCTCTCCGCCGAGTTCGAGACCAGCGCCGCCGACATCCGCGGCTGCCCGAACTGGAACCTCCCCGAGTTCGCCCTCATCGGCCGCTCCAACGTCGGCAAATCCTCCCTCGTCAACTTTCTCACCGGCCACAAAGCCCTCGCGATGGCCTCGGGCGTCCCCGGCAAGACCAAGTTGCTGAACTTTTTCCGGGTGAACAAAAACTGGGCCCTCGTCGACCTCCCCGGCTACGGCTACGCGAAAGTCGCCACCCAGGATAAACACGAATTCAACACCGCCGTCGCCGCCTATATCGAGAAGCGCCCCAACCTCGACCTCGTCCTCCTGCTCGTCGACTCGCGCCTCGAACCGCAGCGCATCGACCTCGACTTCCTCCGCTGGCTCTCCGGCTGCGACGTCGACTTCGCCCTCGTCTTCACCAAGGCCGACAAACAGTCCGCCGCCAAAACCCGCGCCTCGATCGACACCTTCCTCGCCGCCGCCGCCGAATTCCTGCCCGAGCCCGCCCCGCCCGTCTTCGCCTGCTCCACCCTCGCCAAGGAGGGCCGCGACGAAATCCTCAAACACCTCGCGCAACGTCTCGCCGCCGCCCGCGCCTGATTGGCCGCTCGCGCCGCCGCGACCGGCCCGCTAACCCCGCCGCGCCGCCGCGCGATATGCGCCCGGGCGCACGCCCATGACCCGCTTGAACGCGTTCGAAAACACAAACGCGTTCCCATAGCCCGTCGCCTCCGCGATCGACTCGAGCGTCTCGTTGGTCAAACGCAGCAAGTCCGCCGCGCGCCGCATCCGCAGCCACGTCACCTGCTCCATCGGCGTGCGCCCGATCTCGCGCAGCGACTCGCGCCGCAGGTGCTCGCGGCTCATCCCCGCCAGCGTCCCCAACCGCTCCACGGTCCACGGCGACGCCGGCGCCTTCGCCACCTCCTCCCACACCCGCGTCAGCCGCCGCACCACGCCGCCGCGCGCAATCAGCCGCCGCGCGTGCGCCGCCACCAGATCGCTCCACGGTTCGACCAGCTCGTCGCCCGCGTCGCCGCTTTGAAGGCACAACCGCAATCCTTCCAACGCGTGCCAAAACGGACGCACGTCCCGCTCCACGAAATACGCCGCGCCGCGAACCCCGCCTTCGCCGGCGAAAAACGCCTCGCCGATGTGCGCCCAGCAGATTTTCCACCGCTTGCCCGCCGTCACCCGCAGAGCCTCGCTCCGTCCCGGCGGATTCACGAACACGATGCCCGCGCGCGCCGTGCGCCATCCATCTCCGTGCCAGATCTCGCCTTCACCCTCCACGCAGCCGAGCACATGCCCGAAGGCCGGCATGTGGCGCACGATCTCGTAGGGAGCCTCGAGCTCGGAAAGCCCCACCCATTCCACATGGCGCTTCGCCAACGCCGGCACCTCGCCGGGACCGAGCAGCCATTCGCGGCTGCGTTTTCCCACGATGTGCCTTTCGGACATTTCTTCGGGCGATGCGGGCATGGCGGCGGAAGCGGGCATCGGATATTTTCCTAGGACCGAAAGGCGAAAAACACCAATGAACGATCCCGAGCACAACCCCGAGTCCCCCATGCTGAGCTTTTCCGGCGCCGCCGCCCTGCTGCTGCTTGTCGCTGCTTTTTGCGCATACCCTTGCGGAGCCTACGTGCCGGCGACCATTTTCGCGGGACTGGCCTTCGCCAGCCTAAGCCTCTCCGCGCCGGAGTCCAATCGGCGGCCCATTCCGATCCGCGCGCGGCGCAGACACCTCCCGCGGCCGCCGGAAGCACACCTCTAAACACGGACGCGCGACAACCCTTGGCGGAGGCGTTTCGTCTCCGTCCTTACCCCGGCTCCCTTGCGAGGTTTGGCGCAAGGGAGCCGCTCTTTTTTCAGCGATCCGCGAGCCGTCCTGCCCCTGCCTGCCCGCTTCCGCTTTGGGAAGCGGTCCTGTAATCAAGTGCGGAGCGCTTGCCAAACCACGGGCGGCACGGCCACGGCCACACAAATCCTTGTAGCCCCCCGGCCGTGTCAGCCGGGGGCGGGTCCGGCGGGTCCCGCCACCCCGGCCCTATGACGCCATAGTGAACCTACACGTAACGGCTGGGCTGCGGCTCGTCGTCGTGCTTGCCCTCGTAGGCATGCACGCTGTGGGCGGTGTCGCTCCAAAGCGGCAGGTTCTCCCGCCGCCAAGCGCGGGTTTGGACGATATCGTCGTGCAACGCCGTGTCGTGGGCTTGCAGCATCAGCCGGTTGAGCGCCGCGTAGGCGACGTCCTCGGGCTTTACGTTCAGCATGGCGGCCAGACGCTCGACCGCGGCCAGTTCTTCGCTGTCCAGATGGACCTTTAGCGCACTCATGGTGCCTCCTTTTGGGTTGAGTTGACGGATGCGAATCTCGGACGCCCGGAGTGTGTCCTGCCCCGGCTCCAAGGGCAAGCCCGGGCCCGACTCCGCCGCTTTCCCCATCGCCGCGCTTGCGCCGCAGGGGCGGCCGTTCGATTTTGCCCATTCTCCCATCCATGCTCAGCCGGGCCTTCGACTACCTCAGCGTCTTCAAGACCGCCACGCGCGAGCGCTGGGATGCATGGACCCCGCTCGCCCTGATGCTGCTTAGCGCCATCGGAGTGGCCTTCATTTACTCGGCCCAATTCACCCAACCGGAAAACGACGGGATAAAACAGGTCGTCTGGCTCGCCGCCGGCTCCGGCATCTACATCGCCGTCTCGCTCGTCGACTACCGGCTCTGGCTCAGCATCTGGCACTGGTTCTACCTGGCTTGCATGCTCTTGCTCGTCCTCGTGCTCCTGCCCGGCGTGGGCGACGCCCAGTTCGGCGCGCAACGCTGGCTGGACCTCGGCTTTTTCAAGCTCCAGCCCAGCGAGCCGGCCAAGGTCGCGGTGCTTTTTGTCACCGCCTCCCTCCTCACCCGGGCCAAGCTCGGCTCCGTCCGCCAATCGCTCGGCACCTTGGGCAAGTTGGCCCTTGCGGCAGGGGTGCCCATGTTGCTGATTTTGCTACAACCCGACCTCAAGTCGGCGATCGTCCTGCCCCCGATGGTGTTCTCCATGCTCTACGTTTCGCGCCTCTCGACCCGCTTTTTCGCGGGTGCGCTGGGCGCGTTTCTGGTGCTCGTGAGCCTCGTCGCCTGGGACACGGTCGAATACGTCAACTTCATGAAGAAAAACAAGTTGGACTTCATGAAGGACAAAGGACGCTACGAGGCGCACTCGTGGTTTCCGTTCAAGGATTATCAGCGCAACCGCATCCTCACCTTCGCCGCGCCCGACATCATCGATCCGACGGGCACGAAGGACGCCTGGAACCTCAACCAGTCGCTCATTTCGGTCGGCAGCGGCGGCCTCACCGGCAAGGGCTGGACGCAGGGCACGCAAGCCCAGCTCGGCTACCTGCCCCCCGCGGTTTCGCACAACGATTTTATCTTCTCCGTCATCGCCGAGGAGAAGGGATTTTTGGGAAGTCTCA
>CAMLNJ010000054.1 GCA_946481225.1 uncultured Verrucomicrobiota bacterium
GAGGCGGATGCGCTCATTTAAATGGGTGCGTGCGTGGTGCGGGCTTGCTTGTCGGGCAAGCGGGCGGGCGCGTCAACGCACCATCACGGTCCAGCTCAGGGAGTCGCGCGCGCCGGCGAGCGTCACCGTGTGTCGTCCCGGCGCGAGGAGGCCGGCGGGAAGCGTGAGGAGGACGTCGCCCTCCTTGGCGCGCGCCTGGAGAGCGCCGGGCACCGGTTCGAAGGTGGGCACGATGACGACGGTGTCTTCGCGGATGTAGACCGCGGCGCCGGCGAGTTGTTCGTGGTCGTTGTCGAGGCGGGCGGTGAACTGCAGGCGGGCAGCGGTCTGGGCCGGGAGCTCGGCGGGGGCGAGGAGATTGGCGTAGCCGGAGGGAAGGCGGGGCGGCTCCACCAGGGTTTTGTCCAAGGGGTCGGGGAGGCCGCCGGGGGAGGGCGTGGTCGTGGCGGCGGACGCGCCCTCTGGCAGGAGTTGTTTGGCGGAAAGGGGCGGGTAGGGACGCTCGGCCCGCACGGCGACGCGGGTGTAGCCGGCGTCGAGGAGGCGCCTCACGTTGGCCTGTTCCTTCATGTCCGCGTAGGGCTCGAAGACCTTGTTCGGCTTGCGGAAGTGGAGGTTCACGTAGGTGTAGGGCACGATGAAGAGCAGGATCGAGGCGACGATCCAGCGCATGGGCCAAGGTTTGCGCGCGGCGGTTTTCAAGCGCTCGAAGGTCTGAATGTCGCGGGTCGAAGGTCAACAGAGCGTCACCGCTGCGGCGCGCCCTTGGCCCACCGGCGCGGTCCGGCTCGCGCCGGTGGCGACTTTCGACCTCCGGGCTTCGACTCCCGGCTCCCGGGCGGTCGAAGGTGGCCTGGGCTCGGGTTTACGATTGCGGGGCGGAAGGGCGGCGGTTTGGTAACGCGATTCACCGCATGAAACGCTGGTCCCAATTTTTCATTCCTACGCTCAAGGAAAGCCCGGCCGACGCCGAGATCGCTTCGCACAAGCTGCTCGTTCGCGCGGGCCTCGTCCGCAAGCTGAGCGGCGGTCTCTACACCTTCATGCCGCTGGGGCTGCGCGTCCTGCAGAAGATTTCCCAGATCTGCCGCGAGGAGTTGGAGCGCGAGCAGCCCGCGCAACAACGTCCGGGCGCGATCGAGCTCTGGATGCCGCACGTGCATCCCGCCGAGCTCTGGGAGCAGGGCCCCCGCTGGGCCGCCGCGCGCGAGATCATGTTCCGCGCCGACTCGGCCGGCGCCGGGAAGGGCCGCCCGAAGGAACCCGAGTTCGTGCTCGGCCCGACCCACGAGGAGGTGGTCACTCCGCTCGTGAAGCAGGAGATCACGAGCTACCGCGATCTGCCGAAAAACTTCTACCAGATCGGCACCAAATTCCGTAACGAGATCCGCCCGCGCTACGGCCTGATGCGCGCCCGCGAGTTCGTGATGATGGACGCCTATTCCTTCGACGCGGACGACGACGGCGCGATCAAGAGCTATCTCGCGATGAAAGCCGCCTACGAGGCCTTCTTCAAGCGCATCGGCGTGAAGGCCATCGCGGTCGAGGCCGACACCGGCGTGATGGGCGGGAGCTTCTCGCACGAGTTCATGGTGCCCGCCGAGATCGGCGACGACGACGTGATCTATTCCGACGCCGGCTACGCCGCGAACCGGGAGAAGGCCACGAGCGCGCTCGTGCCGAAGGACCTCGCCGACGCCGCCCCCGCCGGCGCGGTGGAAAAATTCGCCACGCCCGGCGTGGCGACGATCGCGCAGCTCGAGGCCGCGCCGTATTCGGTTTCTGGCGACACGCAGTTCAAGACCCTCGTCTACATCGGCGACGGCAAGCCCTTCCTCGTCATCCTCCGCGGCAACGACGAGCTCGAGGAGGCGAAACTCGGCTCGCTCGGCTTCACGCTCTTCCGTCCGGCGACGGCGGAGGAGATCGAGCCCGTGCTCGGCGCCAGGCCCGGCTCGCTCGGCGCGGTCAAGGGCACGATCAAGAATCCCGGCGCCCTCGGCGGCGTTTTCGCCGACCACGCGATCCGGCTGATCGGGAACGGCGTGACCGGCGCGAACGAGGACGGATTCCACCTGCGGAACGTCAACGTGGCCCGCGATCTCGCGGTCACGAAATTCGGCGACTTCCGCCGCGTGCGCCCCGGCGAGCCTTGCCCGCAGTCGGGCCAGCCGCTGCAAGTCCGCCGCGGCATCGAGGTCGGCCACATTTTCAAGCTCGGCACGAAATACTCCGACAAGTTCGGCGCGGTCTACACCGACGACCAGAAGCAGTCGCACCCGATGGTGATGGGCTGCTACGGCATCGGCGTGAGCCGCACGCTCCAGGCGGTCATCGAGCAGAGCCACGACGCCGACGGCATCGTCTGGCCCTGGCCGGTCGCGCCCTTCCAGGTGCTCATTTGCCTGCTCGACCCGAAGCTGCCCGAGGCGGTCGCGATGGCGGAGAAGCTGGCCGCCGCCGCCGAGGCCGCGGGCGCCGACGTGCTGCTCGACGACCGCGAGGAGCGCCCGGGCGTGAAATTCAAGGACGCCGACCTGATCGGCGTGCCGCTGCGCGTCGTGATCGGCGGCAAGGGGCTCAAGGACGGCGTGGTCGAGGTGAAGCCGCGCGCGTCGAAGGAAGTTCAAAAGATCGCGGTCGCCGAGGCCGGGGCGAAGCTCGCCGAGCTCGTGCGCGCCGCGGCGCAGGGAGCCGCCGCCTGATGCCGCTCGCGTTGTCCACTTCCTCCTCGGTAGAGGCCGCGCCGGAGCCGCGTCTCGCGGGCACGCAACCGATGGTCGCGCCCGAGGAGGTCGTGCGGACCGCGACCGTGCTCGCGCCGCAGGGCCCGTGGCGAGTGGTCGTGCTCAACGATCCCGTCAACACGATGAGCTATGTCGTCCTCGTGTTTCGGAAGATATTCGGCTTCTCCGAGACGGTGGCGCGCAAACACATGCTCGAGGTGCACGAGCAGGGGCGCTCGGTCGTGTGGTCGGGCCTGCGCGAGCAGGCGGAACTTTACGCCTTCGCGCTGCAACAATGGCATCTGACCGCGGTCCTCGAATCCGATGAAACGCATTGAGGTGAAGCTCAGCCTGAGCGTGGTCGCGCCGCTGCTCGACCTGATGAAAGCGTCGAGCGACGTGCTCGAGGCGCAGATCGCTGCGCCGCTCTCGCTCGACGACATCGACGCCGATTTCCGGGACGAGTGGAAAGCCGAGCTGCTCGAAGGGCAGCAGGAGGAGCTCCATGCGCTGATGGGCCTTTTCAACAGCGACTTTTTCGTGAACGGCGTCGTGGCCTTCGACGAGGACAACGCCGAGATCATCGTGCGCGCCTGCTCCGCGCTCCGGCTGCGCCTGCGCCGCCACGACCTCAAGACGCTCGAGGACGAGCAGCTTGAGAGCGGTGGCATCGAGCTGGAGTCCCTGCCCGAGCCGCTGCAGAAGCCCTACATGTGCTACATTTTCCTGGGCACGATCCAGGAGCTGATCATCCAGCACCTCGACGCCGCGATCCTCCGCGGGTCGCCCTCCGACGAAGCGGACGACGACGCGAATTCGGGCGACGACGACTCCGACGCGGATTCCGACGGCGACGGCTTTGGTGGCGAGGATGGTGGCGAGGACGACAAGCCGCCGCGCGGATGAAGGTCGTTTGCGAGCATTGCGGCCTGCCTTTCTCCGTGGGGCGCGTGGCGCGGGGCAAGGCGGTGTATTGCTGCTCCGGCTGCGCCCTCGCGGCGCGCGTGCCGGTGGACGGGCAAGGTCATTTTCCGGTCAACGCGGCGCTCGTGTCGGCGTTGGGCGCGGGTTTCGTTTTCTTCAACCAGGCCTTGTTCTGGATGCTTGCGCTCCTGCTCGCCCGGCAGCCGGACGCGGCGAGCGCGACGAACGCCGGCCGCTTCACCCTCGCGTCGCTTGCGGCGGGGGCGGCGGTATGGGTGGCGGTGGCGTTTTTTCAGGCGCGGGCGGGCGCGAGCCGAGTGATCGACCGGGTGGCGCTCGGCGCGAGCGGGTTCGGTCTCGGGTGGGCCGTGGCGGGCGCACGCGCCGAGATCGCCTTGCTTTGCAACGCGCTTCTCGCGGTTTGGGCGTTGCGCGGTCTGGCGCGGAAAAAAGTTGCCGAAAAAAGTAAGCCCGAAGCGGGCCGGGGGAGTTGACGGAGGGGGCGGGCGATCTACTTTTGTGGACGACACTCGGCAGCGTTCGAGGTGCTCTTTTTACGCTCTTTGCCTTTGAATCAATCCGGGAGCCAATAAACCGGGCGCACGCAGCCAGGCCGTAAATCGGAAGGCTAACAAACGCACGGCGGTTCCCACCTTAACTTAAAAAGGTTAGAGGCCTTTGAGCATACGGCGCAGGCGGAGTGTCACTTATTTTTGAAATCCGATGTAGGCCCGGCCCTTGGCCGGGCAGCCCGACCAGCGGTCGGGCATACGCGTCAAGCCGGGCAGTCCGACCGGCGGTCGGGCATACGCGTCAAGTCGGTGGCGCCGAAAATGGCGCTGGCGGCGCGGGCCGGGGCGGCTTTGGTAGGGCTCTCCTTTTCGCATGAGCCCTACCGTCTATCACATCCTTCACGTGTTCTCGCTGATCGTCCTCACCGGAGGCGCGTTCTATGCGTTCGCCGGTCCGGCAGAGACGAAGAAAAAGGTGATGATGTTCACCGGCATCGCCTCGCTGCTCATGCTGGTCTCCGGCGTGGGGCTGATGCACAAGCTAGGATTCGCGTGGGTCGGCTGGCCATTGGTCAAAGTGGCGAGCTGGCTCGGCCTGTCCGCGCTCGCCGGCATCGGTTATCGCAAACGCGAAAAGGCGCCGCTCTTCATCGCGGTCATCCTCTTGCTCGTGTTGGTCGCTCTCTACGCGGTCTACGGTTTGAATCCCCGTAACGCGGGTTGATCGCGTGAACATGTCGGGCGCGCTCTGCGGACTCTGGCTCGACGAAGAGGGGCGCGCGCATACCGCGATCGAGACCGCCGAGGGCGGTCGCGAGACGCGCGTCGAGGCGCTGCGGCCCTTCGCCTGGCTCGCGGGCGGGGCTTTTCCCGCCGGCGAGGGCGTCGGGATCGAGCCGCTGAAGGGGGACGGTTTCTTCACGGAGCTCGCGCATGGCGAGACGCTCGCACGTTTCGACGCCTGGCTCGATGTCGCCAAGGCGGCCGGCGCCAAGGGCATCGACGTCATCCGGCCGCTGGAGAGCCAATACCTCCTGCAATCGCGCCGGCGGCTCTTCGCCGAGCTGCCTTACACGAGGCTGCGGCGGTGTCAGCTCGACATCGAGACGGGCTCGGCGGACGGGGGCTTCAGCGACGCGACGAGGGCCGGGGACCGCGTGCTCGCGATCGGGCTGCGCTTCGCGGGCGAGAACCGGTTTCTCGTGCTCGCCGAGGATACGGATGCGGCGGAGAAGGCGCTGCTCGAACAGCTCAACGCGGCGCTGGCCGAGTTCGACCCCGACACGATCGAGGGGCACAACATCTTCAAGTTCGACCTGGATTACCTGCGCTTGCGGGCCAAGCGCCACAAGGTCGCCTGCGCGTGGGGCCGCTTCGGGCAGAAGGCGAAATTCCGCAACAGCCGCCTGAAGGTCGCCGAACGCTGGGTGGATTTTCCGCGCTGCGACCTGCCGGGACGCACGGTGGTCGACACGTATCTGCTCGTGCAACTGCACGACATCACGGCGCGCGAGTTGACCGGCTACGGGCTCAAGGAGGTGGCGGTTTATTTCGGCGTCACCGGCGACGACGACGGCCGCACCTACCTGGCCGGCGATCAGATCGCGGCGGCGTTTCGCGCCGAGCGGGAGCGTTTTCTCGCTTATCTCGGCGATGATTTGCGCGAGACGGCGGGCGTGGCCGACGTGTTGTTGCCGACCTATTTCGAGCAGGTGAAGACCTTCCCGATCCTGCTCCAGGAGGCGACGCTGCGCGGCAACACCGGCAAGATCGACCTGCTCTTTCTGGAGCATTACTATCACGCGCGCCATGCCTGTCCGGTGCCGCCGGAGGTGGCGCCCTTCGAGGGCGGCTACACGAGAAGTTTTCAGGAGGGCGTCTACCGGCACGTGCTGCATTTCGACGTGGCGTCGCTTTATCCGAGCCTGCTGCTGATGCTCGGGAGGAACCCGAAGAACGATTCGCTGGGCGTTTTCATTCCCCTGTTGCGAAGCCTGCGCGAGTATCGGTTGAAGTATAAGCAGATCGCGCGCACGGCGCCCTCGGCCGAGGAGCGCGCCGAGGCGCAGGCGCGGCAGGCGAGCTTCAAGATCCTGATCAATTCCTTCTACGGTTACCTCGGTTTTTCGGGGGCGCGCTTCGGCGACGGAGAGCTCGCGGCCGAAGTGACGCGTCGCGGGCGGGAGCTGTTGCAGCAGTTGATCGAGGCTTTCGCCGCCGAGGGTTGCACCATCCTGGAGGCCGACACGGACGGCATTTATTTGTCGTCGGAAAAGCACTACGCCGAACCCGGCGTCCTGCTGGGGAAGGTGGAGAAGATCCTGCCCGCCGGCATCGAGCTGGAGCACGACGGCAGCTACGAGGCGATGTGGTGCTACAAGGCGAAGAACTACGCGCTGCGCGACGGCGACCGCGTGGTGCTGAAGGGCAGCGCGCTGCGCTCGCGCGGCATCGAGCCTTTTCTAAAGAAGCTCACGGCGCATCTCATCCGCCACCTGCTCGGCCTTGAGGCGGACTCGCCGCGTTCGCGCCTGGAGGAGCTGCGCCGCGCGATTTCCGCGCGGGAGCTGCCGGTGGCGGAGCTCGCCAAGACCGAGGCGCTGAGCATGAACCCCGACGCCTACGAGCGCCTGATGAACGAAGGCGGCAAGCCGCGGCGCGCGGCGGCGGAGGCCGCCTTGCAAATGACGCCCCGGCCGCGGATGGGCGAGCGAGTGAGCTACTACGTCGTGCCGAAATCGAAGGGGAAAACGGCCGACTGGTCGCGCGCGCGGCCGGTGTCCGCCTTCGATCCGGCGAAGCCCGATGCCGCCTACGATCCGCAGGCCTACCTCGACAAGCTCGACGACTGGGTCGAGCGCCACGGGGCGCTTTTCGGAATGCCGCCCGCCGGTGGCGTGCAGGGCGAGTTGTTGTGACTCGGATTTCCACAGATGAGCACGGATAACAGAGATTTAGAACCGGATAGGACCTCACCCGCCGAGTGAACATAATCCACGTCTCGTCTATCCCGCATCTGTATTGATCCGTGCCAATCTGTGTAATCCGTGGTCGGTTTGAACTGCGATTTCTAGGTTCATATGGCCGATAAGCTCGAGGGGTCTCGCCCCGATCCGTGCAGCGGCGCCCCGTCCTTGGGCGCTCGCGTTGTGCCGGCGGCACGCGGCCGGGGACGGAGACGGACCTTGCCGCAACTTTCGGCACAACGCGCGAAGCACTCGCCGGACGGAGGCCCGTATGGCTGCTTACTTTACTTTTCCGCCCAACTCACTAAGGATTGGGCGATGAGCAGTTTGACCGCCGCCAGTCCCTCCGATCTTTCCAAATTCAGCGCCGAGGATCGGGTCCACTGGGCGGTCAAGGAGTTCGGGGATAAGCTTATCCTTACCACCAGCTTCGGCATTCAGTCCGCAGTCATGCTTCACCTGGCCTCCCGCGTTTCTCCGGGCATCCCGGTGGTGTTCATCGACACCGGTTATCTCTTTCCCGAGACCTACCGTTTCGCGGACGAGTTGACCCGAAAGCTGAAGCTCAACCTCAAGACCTACACCCCGCGCCGCAGCGCCGCGCAGCAGGAGGCGCTCGAGGGCAAGCGTTGGGAGCAGGGCCTCGACGGACTCAAGGCCTACAATTTTGAAAACAAGGTGGAGCCCATGGACCGCGCCGTGCGTGAACTCGGCGCCACCGCCTGGCTCGCCGGCCTCCGCCGCTCGCAGGCCTCCACCCGCGAGTCGCTTGGCTTCGTGCAGGCGCAAAACAAGATCACGAAGATCCATCCGATCCTGGATTGGGATAATCGCACCGTGCATCGCTACCTCACCGAGCACGGGCTGCCTTACCACCCGCTTTGGGAAAGCAACTACGTCTCCGTCGGCGACTGGCACAGCAGCGCGCCGCTCCAGCCCGGCATGACCGAGGAGCAGACGCGTTTCGGCGGCCTCAAGCGCGAGTGCGGCCTGCATGAGGTCAGCGGCCGCGGCGACTTTTCGATCTGACGTTCGATTCCGAATGTAGGCCTGATCGTTGGCACGGTCGGGCAGCGAGACCACCGGTCTGGCCTACACTCCCCCGCGTGCCGGAACTGCCCTTACGCGACGTTCCGGGGAAAAAGTTAAGCTCGCGTAAAGATGCCTGCCTTCCGGGCCGCGCTTTGTTTGGGTGCGATGATGGACAATGCCGCCCCCGCCCGTTCCGAGTCCCTTTCCTCCGGGACCTCCGCCTCCGGACGCGTGCCGATACTCATGATCGACGACGACCGCAAACTCTGCCGGCTCGTCTCCGACTACCTCTCGCCGCTCGGGTTTGACATCACCCCCGAACACGATGGCGCCACCGGCGCGCTTCGCGCGGTCGAGGCGGGCGCGCCTTGGCAGGCCGTTATCCTCGACGTCATGCTGCCCGGCCTCGACGGCTTCGAGATCCTCCGTCGCATCCGCCGGGTGAGCGAGATTCCGGTCCTCATGCTCACCGCGCGCGGCGACGAGACCGACCGCATCGTCGGCCTGGAGGTCGGAGCCGACGATTATCTGCCCAAGACCTTTTCTTCGCGCGAATTGCTGGCCCGCCTCCGCGCCGTCATGCGCCGCGCGCCGCGCGCCGCCGCGGCGGCGGCCGCGCCGGCGACCTCGGCGCCTCCTCCGCTCGTCGAGCTCGTCGTCGGGCCGCTGCGCGTCCGTCCCGAGGCGAGGCTCGCGCTGCTGGGCGACCAGCCGCTTTCGCTCACGCCGGTGGAGTTCGATCTTCTCGTCAGTCTGGCCAAGGCCCAAGGCCGGGTGCGCAGCCGCGAGGCCCTGCTCGACCAGATTCGCGATCGGCACTACGACGTCTTCGACCGCTCGATTGACGTCCATATCTCGGCGCTTCGCCGCAAGCTCGGCGACGACGCGCGCCAGCCGCGCTTCATCCGCACCCTCCGCTCCGCCGGCTACATGCTGGTGGACCCAAACTCCCCCCTCGGCTGACCCCGCCCGCGCCGCCCCGCCGCCCTCCCCGTCATGCGTCTGCCCCTCGCGATCAAAGTCTCGGCCTGGCTGCTGTTGAACCTCCTCCTGCTTGGCGGGCTCGGCGGCGCCTGGATGCTCGGCTCGGGCGGCGGATTGAGCTGGAACGGGCTCGTCGCGGGTCCGCTCGGTCGCAACGCCCAGGGCTTCGCCGAGGTGACTTTCGGCGATCTGCGCAACCTGCCGCGTCGCGAGTGGGGCGAGACGCTCGCGCGTCTCGGCGCAGAGCAGGGCATGCGGATCGCGGTTTTCACGGAGGATTTTCGCCGGCTCGCGGGCGATGTCGGCGAGCTGCCCGAGGAGTTCCGCGAGCGCTTGTTGCTCGGCCGCCGTCCGCGTCCCTCAGCGTGGGAGGACGAAGGCCCGCGAGCGGAGTTGCCTCCGCCGCCATCGCCGCGCGAGAGCCGCCAACTCGTGCGCGCGGGCGACCCGGCGGATTACTGGTTCGGTGTTTATCTTGGCGCGCCGGGCCGGCCGCGGGAGATCATTGTCCTTCGTATCCCGGGCTTCTGGCGCTTGGTCGACTTCCTCGACCTCGACATCGGACTCGGTCTCGCCGGTGCAGGCATCGCCGGCTCGATTCTCCTCTGGCTGCCTTTCGTGCTCGCGCATTCGAGGGCCCTCCGGCGGCTCGACCGGGCGACGGAGGCGATCGCCGGCGGGCGTTTCGATACTCGCGTGCCCGAGCGCGGGCGCGACGAACTCGCCGCGCTCGGCGCCTCCATCAACCGCATGAGCGCGCGGCTCGAGCGACTGGTGGACGGGCAAAAACGTTTCCTTGGCGATATCGCGCACGAGCTCGGCTCGCCGCTCGGACGCATGCAGATGGGCGTGGGCATCCTCGAGGATCGGGCGCCGGCGGAGTTGCAGGCTTCGGTCGCCGACGTGCGGGAGGAGGTCGCGCACATGTCGGATCTTGTGGCGGAATTGCTCGCGTTTACCCGGGCGGGCCTGCTGCCGCGCGACGCGACGCGCGTGCGTGTGGAGATCGCGCCGCTCGTGGCGCGCGTGCTGGCGCGCGAAGCGGCGGGCGACGCCGTCACGGTGGATGTTCCCGACGGGCTCGCGGCGCTGGCCGATTCCGACCTGCTGGCTCGCGCGGTGGGCAATCTCGTGCGCAACGCCATCCGCCACGCGGGGCGCGATGGTGGCATCGCGGTCCGTGCGCGGCGTCAGGGCGAGTCGGTCGAGATCGTTGTCGAGGACGCCGGTCCGGGCGTGCCGCCCGAGGCACTGGCGCGGCTGGGCGAGCCCTTTTTCCGTCCCGAATCGGCGCGCGCCCGCGAGACGGGCGGCGCCGGCCTTGGGCTCGCGATCGTGCGCGCCGGCCTGGAGGCCTGCGGCGGCACGGTGCAGTTCGCCAATCGCGAGCCGCACGGGCTCGCGGTGACCCTGCGGCTGGCGGTGGCCTGATCTCCTGGTGGGCGGCGCCGTTAGCTCGGTAGGGCGGCGGCTTTCGGCGGGTGTGTCGGTCCATTGTGTGGGCCGGGCGCGGCCAATCTTTACACGAGCTTAATAAAACTCTTCTTGGCGCACATACGGTCCTTACGTGGGGGTGGTTAGATCTGGGGCATGATCTCCGCCACCTCCGAAATCCATCGCCGTCACGTCCACTCCCTCCGCCGCGGCCACGCTCGTTTCTCGGTCGCCTCGCTCGCCGGCGTGCTCGCCCTGACCTCCGCCGTGCGGGCCGAGGACACGTTTTCCGGCCAGCGTCCGGCTCGCCGCGAGGGCTTGTCCTCCGACACCCATGCCCGCCCGAGCCCGTTCTCGGTTTTCGACGCGGATCGGGACGGGGTCCTCTCCACCGCCGAGATCAACGCCGCCTCG
>CAMLNJ010000055.1 GCA_946481225.1 uncultured Verrucomicrobiota bacterium
GAGCCGGGCCGCGGCCAGCGCCGCCTCGGGACCGGTGATGCCTTTCGCCGCCAGCTCCGCGAGCAGCGGTTCATAGGTCGGCAGCCGATGATGGGCGTAGCGCCAGAAACCGAAACAGAACACCATCGCGAGGCTCGCCCAGACCACGCTCCAAATCGCCGCCTCCTTGACCGACACCTCGTGCGCTTCGCGGTGAAACACGCCCAGGTCGAGCGCCAGCATGCCGAGCACAAAGAGCGTGAAGAGCCCGTAGAGCCACCAATAGTCGCCAAAAGGAAAAAGGAGAATGTCGGTGGTCATGGAAGCGCGGGGAGAATACGTTGCGCCACGCAACCACCCTTCGCCGCCTCCTCAAGGCGGACCGGACTGGAAAACGCCGCCGCGTTTCCAGCGCGTCGCCTCCCCCCCCACCGCTCAAGCCCGCGCCCGCGCGCCCCCGGTCGCGCCGAGCTCAGGTGTTGGCGTCTTCATCCACCGCGATCTGCCGCTGATTGGCCGGGAGATGCTGGGGCAGGACCAGATAGTAGTTCATCAGCCACCAACTGCGTGACGAACGATAAAACAGGATCGGGAAAAACACCGCGCCCAGTCCCGCCATCACCGCGGCCGTCGCGCCGCCGATCCAGCCTGCGAGGTAGGAGATCAGGGTGGGCACGAGAAAAAGACAGAGGGTGACGCCATAGTTGAGCGACATCGCCCCGAGAAAACTCCCCTCGTCGCGCTCCAGCTTCAGGCCGCAGCCCCCGCAGGCGCCGCGCAAAGTGAAAGGCCGCCCGGGCTCGAACAATGATCGCGCCCCGCAGTTGGGACAACGATTCGTCAGCCCCCGGGCCACGATCTGCACGCGCGTCACTTTCGGTTTCGTCATGTGGCCAGTGTCGTATCGCCTTCGGCCGTTCACGCAACTGTTCCGGCGCAGGCTCGCGCCGCGCGGCAGAAACGAGCCCCCGCCTCGGCCAACACCGCGGGCGCGAGCACACCGTAGCTCAGCCGCACCGTGTTCGCCGGCGGCGCGTCGCCGTGGCAAAGCGCGCCCGGCACGTAAAGCACGCCCTCTCGCAGGCAGGCGCGGCAAAACGCCGACTCGCCGCCGGTGTCCAGCTCCGCCGGTCCCTCCAGCCAAAGATAAAGTCCCCCCTCCGGAACCCGCCAGCGCCAGCCCATCGCGGCCAATCCGCCCGTCTCCAGCGCCGCGTGCAACGCGTCGCGTTTCGCGCGGTAGGCGCGGCGCAAGATCGCGAGCTGCTCCTCATAAGCGCCGCCGGTGAGCGCCTGCTCGAGCAGGGCCTGCGAAAAATTGGCCGTGCCAAAATCGTGGTGCCCCTTCACGTGCAACATCGCCGACCGCCACGTCGCGTCGTCGCACATGCCGTAGCCGACCTTGAGGCCGGTCGCGAAGGGTTTGGTCAGCGTGCTCGTGTAGAGCCGCGAAAACCCCGCCCACGCCTCGTCGCCCAGCACGCCCGGCTGCGCCGCCGCGGCGGAGGCGTCAAAGCCCAGCTCGCGATACGCCGCGTCCTCGATCACCGGCACCGCGCAGTCCTCCGCGCGCAAGGTCTCCGCCAGCGCGCGCTTCTCCGCGCGGTCCAGCGTCCTTCCGCTGGGATTGGAAAACCAGCTCACGAAATACACCGCCTTCAAACGGGCGCGCTCCCCGGAGTCGCGCAGGGCCCGCAACATCTTCGCCAGCCCCGCCGCGTCGAGCCGCCCCGCGGAATCCACCGGCAGCGAACGCGCCTCCACCCCGAGTCCGCCCAGCAATTCGAGAAACACAAAATAGCTCGGCCGGTCCACGAGCACGATGTCGCCCGGCTCGCACAGGGTCTGGATCGCGAGGTAGAGGGCCTGCTGCGAACCGTTGGTGACGAAGGTCTGGGCCGCGCGGGCCGCCACCGCCGCCTCTCCCGGCTCCACAGATCCAAGCGCCGCGCCGTCCTGCGCCAGCACGCGTCTCGCCAGCGCCGCGCGCAGCCCCGGCCGACCGGCGTTCGTGCCGTATTGCAGATACTCCGGGTCGCCCCCGCCGCGTGACAGGCGCTCCAAGGCCGACGCGACCGCCGTCGTCGGAAGGGTGGCGTTGTCGGTGAAACCCGCCGCCAACGAAAGAAGCCCCGGCGTTTCCAAGGCCGTCTGCATCAGGGCCGTGATCGCCGGCGGCTTTGCCCGGCGCCCGAGCGCGGACAAGGACAGGGCGACGGAAGCGGAACCGGGCGCGGAAGAAGACATTCGTCCATCCCACCAAAATCCCCCTAGCCGCGACAAGCCTCGCCCCGCCCGCCCCGCCGATCCCGGCCCGCCGCTCCGGCCTCGCCCGCGACGATGCAACCCACTGACGACTTGTGCCCTGCGCCGGCCCCGCCCACCGTGCGCGCACCCCGACGCCGCGATGTCCACCCAACCTGCCGCCTCTTCCGCCTCCCGGCCCGCGTCGCCGCCCGCGCCCGCCGTCTCCGCTCCGTCCGCGTCCGCCATGGCGGCTCCCGAGGCGACGGCGGACCGCCGCCGCGCCCATCCCGCCCTCGCCGCTCTGCCGTGGTGGCGCCGCTTCGACGTCCGCATCGCCGCCCTTTTCGGCGGAGCGGCCTTTCTGGTCGTCGTGGCCGCCGGCGTCTTCGCCTATTCGCTGATCGTCGACGCGCGCATGCGATCCTTCACCCAGCGCCTGGAGTCTCTCGCCCTTTCCCTCGCCAACACCTTCGAGGCCGACGCCATCCCGGGCCTCGCGCGTCGGGCCGACGGCGGAGCCGCCTGGCGCGAAGAATGGCGCGGACGCCTCATGAACATCGTCGAGCGCGAGCCCGACATCGACTCCATCTACATCCTGCTTCCCACGGAGCGGCCCGCGCAGCTCCGCTTCCTGCTCGACGCCTCCAAGGCCTCGCGCGCCGCCGAGCCGGGCGAGCTGTATGACGCCAGCGAATACCCGTTCATGCTCCGCGGCTTCAACCAGGTCTCGGTCGAGGACCGCGTGTTCGCCGACGAGTTCGGCGCCACGCAGTCCGCCTACGCCCCTCTCCGCACCTCGAAAAACGAGGTCGTCGGCATCGTCGGCGTCGACGTGCTCGCGGTGCGCCTCGACGAGACCCGCAGGCAGGTGCTCCTGTTCTGCGGCGCCATCTTCGGGGTCGCGGCCGGCGCCGTAGTCCTTCTCGCCACGCTCGTCCGCCGTCGCGTGCGGCGTCCGCTCTCCCAGGCCCTCGCCACCACCGCGGCCATCGCCGCCGGCCGCCACGAACCCGCCGCGCCCGGCGCCGCGCCCGACACGGCCGGCGACGAGTTCGCCCTCCTCGCCACCCACCTCGACGACCTCTCCCGCCAGCTCCGCGATCGCGAACGTCTGCGCGCCACCTTCGGCCTCTACGTGAGCGACGACCTCGCCAAGGCGGTGCTCGCCGACGGCCACGCGCCCACCCTCGGCGGCGTCGAGCGGCTGGCCACCATCCTTTTCGCCGACCTCTCCCAATACACCCGCATCAGCGAGCAATTTTCCCCCGTCGAGATCGTGTCCCTCGCCAACGAATACCTCGGCGCCATGACCACGCTCGTCGAGCAACACGGCGGTTGCGTGATCGACTTTCGCGGCGACAGCGTGATGGCCGTCTTCGGCGCCCCGGTCGCCCAGGAGAACCACGCCGACCGCGCCCTGCGCTGCGCCCTCCTCATGCAGCAGCGCATGACCCAGCTCAACGGCGGCTGGGAGGCCCGGGGCCTCGCCGAAAGATGGCAAAAGGCCGGCGTCGACCAGCTCACCCTGCGCATCGGCATCCACACCGGCCCCGTCGTCGCCGGCCACATCGGCGGCCCCTCGCGCATGAAATACTGCGTGATGGGCGACACCGTGAACGTCGCCGCCCGGCTGCAGGAGATGAACAAGGAGCTCGGCACCCGCATCGCGCTCAGCGACCAGGTGAAGCAACGCGCCCACCCCGGCACCTCCGAGGGCTTCATCGACTGCGACATGCGGCCCCTGCGCGGTCGCCTCGGCGGCGTCCACGTCTTCGCGATGTGATCGCCTGCCGCCCGAACGGTGGCGCGCCCAGGCTCCACACGATCGTCGCCTTCATCCGCGAGGTCATGCACCGATCTGCGGCGGCGAGCCTCCCCGTGTCGCTCCCGGAATGACTCGGCCTCAGGGTTTTGCCCGCGGCCCGCGATACTCCGTCTTCAGGGGCAGCTCGGCCTCGGGCCAGCGCGCCAAAAAAGCAATCTGCGCCTCCCGGTCCGGCACCGCGTCCGCCGCGTTCTCGCGCCGCAACTGCCACAAGGGATAACCCGGCCCAAGGCGGGTGATCGTCACCCTCGCCTCCGGCTCCTCGACCGTGAACAGCGCGCGCCACGCCCCGCAGCCGATCTCGAAGCCGCCTCCGTGCTCCGTCGCGACGCGGCGGATACGGCGCGTGCGATGCAGCGCCGGATCGCGCCCGAGCAGCTCGCGCACGCGCGGAAGAAAATCGACGCCCCGCTTCTCGCGCAGCCACGCGGCCTGCTCCTCCGCGAGCGGCGCGAGCTCGACCGCGTAACGCGGCCCGGCGCGCTCCGCCGCGTCGACCTCGTCGATCCAGCCGGCGCGCGAGCCGGGAAAGGAGTCGTAGACGGGGACGTAGGGCTTGATGTCGAAGACCGGCGTGCCTTCGACGAGATCGCAGGGGCCGAGGCGCAGCAGGCGCCCGCCGCGCTCGACGCCGAGCAGACGCACGGGCGTGAGGCCGAGCGCGTTGGGCCGATGCGGCGAGCGCGTGGCGAAGACGCCGCGGCGCTTCTGCGGGCCTCGCGGCGGGATGACTTTCGGGCGCCAGTCGGTGTTGCGATGAAACCACCACACCAGCCACACCCGCTCGAAGCCGGCGAGATCGCTCGTCGCCAAGGCGAGGTCCGCGTCGGGCAGGAGTTCGAGGAAGTTTTCCTCCGCCTCTCGCTCGTCCGGCTGATGGCGCGCCTGAAACTTCACGTGCTTGCCGCTGCGAATGTGGCCGATGGGACGCAGCGTGAGCGAGGCGCCGGGCGCGGACGACTGATCGGGAGCGGGAGCGGGTTCGGACACGCGGGAAAGCCATACCCGGGAGGCGACGCGCTTGCAAGGTAGCGGAAGCGCGGATGGCGCCGCCGTTCCGCCACGAAATTCACATAGGTAGGCCTCAGCGGGCTGTCCCTGTGACACCACCGGACATGCGGGTCCACATCCGGCGGTTCGGTGCAGTTGGGTCAGAGGCTCGGACATCGAACCAAGGCAAGCCGTGCTTAACCTAGAAATCGCAGTTGGGAAGGAAAGTATGCGCAAGATGTTGAGACGAATGGCGATCACGGAACCCCGACGTGCATCCGGCGGGGGCATGGAGCGGGTGACGTGATCAACAGGCGACCAACAGGTTATGCGAGACGCCCCGATCCAACTGCGATTTCTAGGTTTAAGGAACCACCCGTTCGGAAACAGCTCTTCCGCAGTCGCCAGATCATCAGGCACCGCAGGAGCCGCCCCGTCCATTGTTCCAGCTCGTTCAACGCGCTCGGTGTCTCGCCAAACCGGAAGCAGGGGTCCGCTCGTCTATCCTTGCAGCCTCATAGTCGGTTCTTGTTCATCGGCACGCGATTTTAGCTCCATGCTTCTTTCAGACCCCGCCTCGTGGCGAGGCCATTGCCTTTCACTCGCCTTCGCCTCCATCAGGCTGGCAAGAGGACTTGCCCTTCACCGACTGAAGACATGCGCATCATACCAACAAAAAACCGCCCCGAAATCCGGGGCGGTCTTGAAAAACTGAATACGCTTTTCTCTTGGCGGCTCAGCGCTTGGAGAACTGGAAGCGCTTGCGGGCGCCGGGCTGGCCGGGCTTCTTGCGCTCTTTCTCGCGCGGGTCGCGCTTGAGGTGGCCGGCCTTCTTGAGGGCGGCGCGGAGCTCGGGGTTCATGCGCTGGAGGGCGCGGGCGATGCCGTGGGCGACCGCGCCGGCCTGACCGGCGACGCCGCCGCCGTCGACATTGGCGGTCACGTCGATCTTTTCGCGGAGCTCGACGGTGAGGAGGGGGCGGAGGGCGGCCTTGGAGAAGTTCTCGTGGGAGAAATAATCGTCGAACTCGCGGCCGTTGGCGACGAGCTTGCCCGTGCCTTCGGTGATGCGAACGCGGGCGGTGGCGGACTTGCGACGGCCGGTGCCGAGGAAAACGGTGGTTTCAGCGCTCATGGGATAAGGTGCTTAGCGAACGGAAATCTTGACCGGGTTCTGCGCCTCGTGGCCGTGCGTGGCACCGGCGAATACGCGGAGCTTGGTGAGCATCTTGGCGGCGATGCGGTTCTTCGGGAGCATGCCTTTGACGGCGTGCTCAATGATGAACTCGGGGTGACGCTCGCGCTGTTGCTGGAGGGAACGATAGCTCTCGCCGCCGACGAAGCCGGAGAAGAACATATACTCGTTCTGCTCTTCTTTTTTGCCGGTCACGACCGCCTTCTCGGCATTGATGACGACGACGTAATCACCCGTGTCGACGGACGGAGTGTAGGAAGCCTTGTGACGACCGCGGATGATGTTGGCGGCTTTCACGGCGATGCGGCCGAGAACCTCGCCCTCGGCATCGATGAGATACCACTTGGGCTGAACGGTCTCCTGCTTGGCGAGGAACGTTTTCATGAGAAAAGAGGTGGAAGGCATAGCCCGCGGCGGGACCTGTCAACCGTTCATTTACGAGGAAAAGGAAAAAGGGTGAAACAGGAAAAGAGGTCAGCCGGATTTGACTCCGGCGTGGCACGGGCGTCTCGCCCGTGGGGTAGGCATCCCCTTGCCCGCTCCGGAGACACGGACGGGACGCCCATGCCACTTCAAACATCCGACATGCTTCCTGTTGCAGCCAAAGAAAAACCCGCCCCCGCGCGAGCGGGGACGGGTCTCGAATAAACGGAAGGGAATCCCTTCGGACTAAGCTCGCGAGGCGAGATTAGAAGCCGATGGAGATACCGGCCTTGCCGACAACGATGTCGTGATCGGTATCGCTGGCCTTGAAGCTGGAGATGGTGT
This sequence comes from uncultured Verrucomicrobiota bacterium, assembly GCA_946481225.1. Next base: position 7,005 of record CAMLNJ010000055.1, read on the forward strand.
CCTCGTCGTTGTAGATATAATCCACACCGATGGTGAGGGTGGCGGTCTCGCTCAGCTTGAAGGGGATGGCCGCACCGACGACGAAGTAGGTATAGTCATCGGGAACGCCGGCGGGAGCATCGTCAGCCTGAACGTAGCCGACCTTGCCAGAGAGATCCAAGGAGGCCTTGATGGCGTCGATCGGGAAGCTGTAGCCGACAGAGGCCTCGGCGGTGAAGACATCGTAGTCGAAGTCCCAGTAGGTGTAGAGCGAGGGGCTCAGAAGCACATCGGCGGAGGCGCCGATGTAAACTTCGGTGGAGTCGTCGCCGCTGCCGCCGTCGTAGGTGTAGCGGGTGACACCGCCGTCGAGCTTGACCGTGTCATTCAGCTTGTAGCCGTAACCAGCGTAGAGGTCGGTCTCGGTCGCGCCATCGTTGTGGCTGATCTCGCTGGTGTGCCAGGCGCCGGCGTAGAAGTCGCCGTAGGCGGCCTCGACGGAGGGCTGGATCGAAGCGTCGCCGAGCTTGACGCCGCGGAACACGTAGTCGGAAACGTAGGTGACGTCGACGGTGACGGAGAGATCGGACTTGGCGGCCTCTTCGGCTTGGGCGGAGACGCCGGCGGCGATGACGGCGGCGGTGAAGGCAGTCTTCTTGATCATGGTTGGGTTTGGTTGGTTGGGTTGTTTATCGTTGGTTAGACGACGGGTCGCAGGAGAACGAAGGACTTGTAAAAGGCAAGACCCGTTTCCCCCCTCGAAATCGGAGCCACATCACCGACAAGCTCTTACTTCCCCTCCAAAGTCCCATGCCCAAACCTCCCTGTTTGATCTTCCTTAGCGCCGCCAATGGCTTCGTCGCCGTCGCCCTGGGCGCTCTCGGCGCACACGCGCTCAAAGAGCGGCTCACCCTCCGCGGCAGCCTGAGCGCCTGGCAAACCGCCAGCGGCTATGAGCTTGCGCATGCCGTCGCCTGCCTGGCGATTCTCGCATGGGCCACGGCCCAGGCCGAACGCCGCCCCGCCCTGCATCGCATCGCCGTCTGCTGGCTGATCGGTTCGCTGCTCTTCGCCGGCTCGATCTACATTCTGGCCTTGGGCGGGCCGCGGTTCCTCGGCCCGGTAACCCCCTTGGGCGGCGTCGCATTTCTGGTCGGATGGGCTTTGCTGGCAATCGAAGGCCTTCGCCGGCCCGCATCCGCGTGAATCTCCCCGAAGAACTCCAACCCGTTCTCCGCGCCCTGCACTCGGTCGGCCGCCCCCGGATCGTCGGCGGAGCGGTGCGCGATTGGCTTCTCGGCCTGGAAGCCAAGGACCTCGACATCGAGGTGGGCGGCGCTTCATTCGAGGCTCTGCTTCGTATCCTCGCCCCGATGGGCTCGACGGATGTCGTCGGCCGGAGCTTCGGCGTGATAAAACTCCGCCTGCCCTCCGGCACCGAATACGACATCTCCCTGCCACGACGTGAATCCAAGACCGGCGCGGGCCACCGCGGCTTCAAGGTCGAGCCCGATCCCCTGCTGAGCGACGCCGAAGCCGCCGCACGCCGCGACTTCACGCTCAACGCCATCGCCTGGGATCCGGTCGAGCGGCGCCTGATCGACCCGCACGGCGGGGAAGCCGACCTCCGCGCCCACCGCCTCCGACATACCAGCCCGGCTTTCGCCGAGGACCCTCTCCGCGTCCTCCGCGCCATGCAACTCGCGGCCCGTTTCGACCTCACGCTCGATCCCGGCACCGCCGCCCTCTGCCGATCCATCGCACCCACTTTTGCCGAGCTTCCGGTCGAGCGCGTCTGGCATGAATGGGAAAAATGGGCGGAAAAATCCGCCACGCCCTCGCTCGGCCTGCGCGTTCTCACCGAAACCGGCTGGCTCGCCCACTTCCCCGAAATCGCCGCTCTCTCCGGCTGCCCGCAGGACCCGGAATGGCACCCCGAAGGCGACGTGTTTACGCACACCGGCCACTGTTGCGACGCGCTCGCCCGCGATCCCGAGTGGCTCGCGTCCCCGCCCCGCCGCCGCCGCCTGCTGATGTTCGCCGTCCTCCTCCACGACGTCGGCAAACCTTCCTGCACGAAGCAGGAACTTAAACCCACCCGCACTCCCCCGCCTCCCGGCTCCTCGATCCCCGCTCCCGGCTCGCTCCTGCGCTGGACCAGCCCCGGGCACGAGCCCGCGGGCGTCCCCATCGCCGAGGCCTTTATCCGCCGCATCGGCGCCCCCCACGACCACGCGCCCGCCATCACGCCGCTCGTCGCCAACCACATGGTCCACCATCACGGCGGACCCGACGGCCTCGGCTCCAACGCCATTCGGCGCCTCGCCCGACGGCTCCACCCCGCCACACTCGCGGATCTCGCCGCGGTCATGCGCGCCGATGCGAAGGGCCGGCCCCCGCTCCCCGCGGTCGATAGCCTTCCACTGATCGAGCGCCTGCTCGCCCGGGCCGCCGATCTCGCCCTCGCCGATACCGCGCCCCGCCCGATCTTGCTCGGCCGCCATCTCATCGCCGCCGGCCTCAAGCCCGGCCCCGGGTTCAAGCGCCTGCTCGACAGCGCTTTTGAAGCCCAGCTCGACGGCGCCTTCGCCGACGAATCAAGCGCGCTCATCTGGTTAAGAAATAATTTGCCGAACACGAACTCGCCGCAGGCGTGACAAGCCGCGCCTTCGCGCGCTGTGCTAATCGCTTTCGTGCTAAAACCTCCGCACCCCCGCCTCGACGCCCCAACGCCGAAGTCTACGGTGCGCGGTGATTATCGCCTCCTTTTCCCATCCATGGCCACCCAACTCGACCAACTCAAAGCCCTGACCACCGTGGTCGCCGACACCGGCGACTTCCAAAGCATGAAGGCCTTCGCGCCCCGCGACGCGACCACCAATCCTTCCCTCATCCTGAAGGCCGCCGCCATGCCCGAGTATGCGGCCCTTCTCGACAAAGCCATCGCCGACTCGCCCAAGACCGCGTCGCTCGACCAAGTCATCGACCGCCTCCTCGTCGTCTTCGGTCTCGAGATCCTCAAGATCGTCCCCGGCCGCGTCTCCTCCGAGGTCGACGCCCGCCTCTCCTTCGACACCCAAGGCACCCTCGCCAAGGCCCGCGAGATCATCGCCCTCTACGAAAAGGCCGGCATCTCCAAGGACCGCGTCCTCATCAAGATCGCCTCCACCTGGGAAGGCATCAAGGCCGCCGAGATCCTCGAAAAGGAAGGCATCCACTGCAACCTCACCCTCCTCTTCTCCTTCGCCCAGGCCGTCGCCTGCGCCGAGGCCGGCATCCAGCTCATCTCGCCCTTCGTCGGCCGCATCCTCGACTGGCACAAGGCCAAGAACCCCGCCGGCGACTTCTCCGGCGCCAAGGACCCTGGCGTGGTCTCCGTCACCCAGATCTACACCTACTATAAGAAATTCGGCTACAAGACCGAGGTCATGGGCGCCTCCTTCCGCAACGTCGGCGAGATCCTCGAGCTCGCCGGCTGCGACCTCCTCACCATCGCCCCCACGCTCCTCGCCGAGCTCGCCAAGAGCGACGCGCCCGTGGCCAAGAAGCTCGACGCCGCGGCCGCCGCCTCCGCCGATCTCAAGAGGGTTTCCTTCGACGAGAAGGCCTTCCGCTTCGCGATGAACGAGGACGCCCTCGCCACCGAGAAGACCGCCGAAGGCATCCGCCTCTTCAGCGCCGACATCGTCAAGCTCGAGCAGCTCATCGCCCAGAAGCGCGGCTGAACCTCGCGCCTCAAAATGTAGGCCCGACCTCCCGGTCGGGCGGCCAGACCCAACGGTCTGGCCTACAAGACCCGGTTCGCCTCCGCGCGGGCCGGGTTTTTCTTTGCGCCCTTTGCCACTCCGCGTCTTTGCGTTGAACAAATTCCAATGCTCCGCGCCTTCCAGTGGGACCTCGCCCGCCAAGTCGAGCGTCTCGACCACC
>CAMLNJ010000056.1 GCA_946481225.1 uncultured Verrucomicrobiota bacterium
CCTACATGCGCAGCTTCGCCGACGGCGACGTCATCGTCGTCGAGCCCTTCCGCGCCAAGCCCTTCCCCGTCCTCCGCGATCTCGTCACGGATCGCTCCGCGTTCGACAAGATCCAGCAGGCCGGCGGCTTCATCACCGCGCGCCCCGGCTCCGCGCCCGACGCCAACGCCATCCCCGTGCCGAAGGACGACGCCGACCTCGCGATGGACGCCGCCCAATGCATCGGCTGCGGCGCCTGCGTGGCCGCCTGCAAAAACGCCTCCGCCATGCTCTTCGTCTCCGCGAAGGTCTCGCACCTCGGCCTCCTCCCGCAAGGCCAGGCCGAGCGCGACAGCCGCGTGCTCAACATGGTCGCGAAGATGGACGAGCTCGGCTTCGGCAATTGCACCAACCAATACGAGTGCTCCGCCGCCTGCCCGAAGCTCATCAGCCACGATTTCATCGCGCGCATGAACCGCGACTACATCGGCGCCACCTTCCGCCAGGCCTTCAAGCCCAAGAGCAACTCCACCGCCGGCGGCGCCTGAGCCGCCCCGCCCGTTCCCCGGAACGCCCCGCGTATCCAAAAACGCCCGACGCGCATCGCCGCGTCGGGCGTTTTTGGGTGTGCCGAGCATGACGACCGGTTCGAGAGGTGAAAGGCCTCTTGCCGGCCTGATGGAGGCGAAGGCGGATGAAGCGCAAGAGCGTCGTCGTGAGACGGCGTCTGAAAGAAGCGTGTGGCAAAGCCGCGGGCCGATGAACAAGAACCGGCTGAGAGGGCTCCGCGAACTGGCAGACTCGGGCTAGGTGAACAGCCGCGGGCGGTCTGGCTCAGGGCACGGAGGACTGGACCTTGAGGCGGAGGGAACGCTTCGTTGATCCGGTGGCCAGAGGCACGCGGGCTCGCCGGAATTCGTAGGGCCCATGGTCGGAGACAAATTCATCGATCACGCCGGCCGTGGACCAGGGCAGACCGGTGTCGAGGCTGTCGTTCCATTCCACTTGGCCGCCATATTCGGCCTGTGCTTTGCCGCGACGGTAGGTGAAGCGGAGTTCGCCAGACTCGACCGTGAGCGCGTAGGGCGCCGATGTGGTGTCGGGAGAGGCCGGATCGAGGCCGAAGTAAAACTCGAACAGGTTGCCCAAGCCGTCCTCGTCCGGGTCGGCGTCGGATTCGCGGACGCGCCCGAAAAGCGGGCACCGATCCAGCTTGCGAAGTCGAGACCCGAGACCGTGAGCACTCCGGTCAGGTAGGAGATATCGTAGTTTTGGGCCAGGAAGGGGCCACCTCCCGCGGAGGAAGGGGTGATGAGGTAGCGTCCTGCCGCGGCGTAGGCCGCGACGCCGCCGTTGGTGGAGAGCGTGACCGCCCCCACCGTCTCCGTGCCCACCAGACCGCTTGCCGCGAAGGCCGAGTTTCCGAGGGCGAGCGTTTCGCCAAAGGCTGCGGATCTGGCTTGAAGTGGGAAATTCGCGCGTGGAGCCGCTTCGATCACGGTTCCCAGCCTGTTCCCTGGGAAGGAGTTTTCATTGTCGGAGGCCGGTTGCGTGAGGCCTTGCTCTTCCGGTGGCGGCACGCTCAATTCTTTTTTTTTAGCCATGTCCAATCTCCCCGATTCCCAACGCGTCGTCGTCACCGGCCTCGGCGTCATCCACGGCCTCGGCCAGACCGCCGACACCTTCTGGGCCAGCCTTGTGGCGGGCAAAAACGGCATCGACCGCGTCACCCAGTTCGATCCCGCCCCGTTTAGCACCCAGATGGGAGCCGAGGTCAAAGGCTGGAACGTCGAGGACCACATGGACCCCAAGGAAGCGCGTCGCAACGACCGCTACACCCATTTCGGCTTTTGCGCCGCCAAGCAGGCCTGGGCCGACTCCGGTCTCGATATGGCCAAGGAAGACCCCGACCGCGTCGGCGTCGTCGTCGGCTCCGGCATCGGCGGCATGCTCACCTACGAAACCCAGTGCCGTAAGCTCCACGAGCAAGGCCCGCGCAAGGTCTCGCCCTTCACCATCCCTTCGCTCATCGGCAACATCTGCTCCGGCATCGTTGCGATCGAGCTCGGCGCCCGCGGTCCGAATTTCGGCGTCGTCTCCGCCTGCGCCACCGGCACCCACGCCCTTGGCGAGTCCATGCACATGATCCGCCGCGGCGACGCCGACGTCATGATCGCGGGCGGCACCGAGGCGGCCATCACGCCCTTCGCCTACGCCAGCTTTTGCGCCATGAAGGCCATGAGCACGCGCAACGACGACCCGACGAACTCCTGCCGCCCCTTCTCCATGGGGCGCGACGGTTTCGTGATGGGCGAGGGCGCCGGCGTTCTCGTTCTCGAATCGCTCGAACACGCGAAGAAGCGCGGCGCCCGCATCTACTGCGAGGTCGCCAGCTACGCCGCCACCGCCGACGCGCACCACATCACGATGCCCGATCCGGAGGGCAAGGGCCTCGGCGCCGCCATGACCCGCGCGCTCAAGGGCGCCGGCGCCACCATCGAGCAGATCGGCTACATCAACGCCCACGGCACCAGCACCCCTTACAACGACAAGTTCGAGACCCTCGCCATCAAGCGCGTCTTCGGCGAGCAGGCCAAAAAACTCGCCGTCAGCTCCACCAAATCGATGACCGGCCACCTCCTCGGCGGCGCCGGCGGCATCGAGAGCGTCATCTGTGCCAAGACCCTGCAAACGCAGACCCTCGCGCCCACGATCAACCTGAACGAGCCCGACCCCGAGTGCGACCTGGACTACGTGCCGAACGTCGCCCGCCAGGTGTCCGGCCTCACGACCGTGTTGAGCAATAACCTCGGCTTCGGCGGCCAGAACGCCGCCGTGGTGTTTAAGGCGGTCTGAGCCGGGGCAGTCCGCCGGGGTGAGGTCTGCGGCGCGGCGCTTCAACGCGTCGGTCGCTGAAATATATTGCGGCGCCAAACGCGGTCCTGCGTTGTGCGCGGGTATTTCGTAATTTCATGCGCTTCCGTGCCCTTCGTTCCTTGGTCGAGAGGATTGTCTGTGCTGTAGCTTTGGCGAGCTGCGCGGGGCGAATCGAGGCATCGGTCATCACCATTGGAGGCGGATCCAGCGGCCCATCCTATCCGGATGAGAACGTCGGCGGTGCATTGGTGACTGCCGGCAGCAACGCCTACTCCTCCGACGAAAAAGTGCTCGCCGGATCGCCGCAGTATGTGGGCGAGCCAGGCACGGCGCTTCGGCGCGTTGCGCACTTCAGCAACTATGGAACCGGCGGTTTTCTGGCCTATTATGAGGATCCGAGGTTTCAGAGTAATTCTTCCGTCCAAGGACTGAGCGACGTGTTCATTGGCGAGGGTAATCCTTTTCAGGGAATCCTTGCCGTGTCTCCTTTGGGGCAGGGGGCGGCGGCGTATCTGGGAGGCGCCGATCCCCTCTTTCCTTTGCCCGAAGAGCCAACTCATTTGGGTATCGCCATCACGTTCGGATATGGCGGCGAGAAAGCGCGGCTCCTTTCCCGCGAACCTTATCGCGCCACCTACTCCGATATGCCCGGCAGCGGTCATGTGGCTCCCCTCCTGATCTTCGGCGTGGACTTTGTGGTTCAGCGTTCGCCGTCCGGCGCCAATCAGCAGACGCTGACCTTCGCGTTGCGGGACGAACGCGACAGAATGCACCCGCTGACACGCATCTTGCATTCCCAAGTTCGCATCGAGGCGGACAACCGAATTTCGATCGCAGACAACGAGACCAACTTCATCCCAACCACGCATGTAATCGAGTCCGACGTCGGCTATCGGCTGATCACACAGGTCGACTACGATTTCGCCACCTGGTCCGCCTCACTGACGAAAATCTCCACCGGCGAGCGTCTGGAGCTGGCGCACCGTCGGCCGATTAACAACGACGGGTTCACGTTGAGCGGCTATGTCGTCCCCGGCCTTGTCGAGATTGTTCACGGCGCGGTCGCGTCGGCGAGCAACCGGGCTTTTGCGGATCGCTTTATCTTCGACAACGTTCGTGGAGCCACCGCAGAACGGGTGGCTTTTCCCCTCGGCGAGGGCTTTGAGCGATATGGCGTCGGAAGCTCACGGCTGCTCAACACCCACGATTGGAACTACGCTCCGCCCTCCGACGTGTCGCTCGATTCCTTGCTCACCGCGTTCATCGGAACCTCGACGCATGCCGATCCCGCGATCTCTCTGGCCGCGCCGAGCTTCGATCCGATTCAAGGCATCGTGGAAACCTCTCCTATCGGCACGGGCCGGGCCGCCTATTTCGGCGGAGCAGGCACGAACCTCGTGCCGCCGGGAACGGCCGGTGCGTTCGCCGTTTCCGCGCGCCTGGGGCGCGATTCGGAGACGGCGGTCAACGTCGGCGCTTCCGAGCGTCCGGTCCGCCGTTTGGAGGCGGATTTCTACCTTGATCGGGTCGGGTCCGAAGCATCCGCGACCGCCGCGCAAACGCTTACCTTTTCCTTGCTCGATGCTCGCGACGAAGCGGAGCCGAGCACCCTGATCGTCCATTCGCGCGTCCGCGTCTGCGCCGACAACACCGTGTCGATTGCCGACCACGACGACGCATTCGTCGCCACTGGGACGCAACTCGCCTCGGACACCGCCTACCATTTGCTGATCGAGGTGGATTATGCCGCGCGTTTCTGGTCCGCATCGATTCGTCCTCGCGACGGTGGTTCGACGTATGTTCTCGCGCAAAACCGAGCTTTCGAGGCGACCGATTTCTCTCCCAGCGGCTGGGTGCCTCCGGGCCTTTTTCGTTTGGAGCACGGCGCGATCGGATCCGCGGAGTCGCACGAGCTGCCTGACCGCTTCTATTTCGACAACCTTGCCGTGACCGACGGCGTGGGGACGCTGGACGATTTCAAACCGTTTTTCGTCCTGGTGCCTGTTTCCCGTGGTTCCCGCACTGGCGACGTGCATCTCTTCCGCGCCGACGCTTTCGGCGGGCCTGTTCCCGGCTACCAGTGGTTTCTCAATGGAGAACGCATCGTGGGCGCGACCGGTCCCGAGTTGCTGATCGTGACTCCAGAGGCGGGCTCCGAAGCGGAATATGCCATCGCCGTCGCCAACGAGCACGGGACGAACGTCCGTTTCGCCGAACTCTCGATCGGTCCCGCTCTCGCCGCGCCCGCCTTCACCGATCATCCGGATTCCGTCGTCGCCGCAGCGGGTGAAACCGTGAATCTGTCGGTTATCGTAACCGGCGAATATCCGCCGAATCTTCAATGGCGCCGCAACGGCAAGCCAATCCCCGGCGCCACCGCCGCCGCTTACACCTTTGTCGCTTCCGCCAAGACGGTGGGTTCCTACGACGTGGTGGCCACCAATGGCATGGGCACCGCGATCAGCGCAGTCGCGATCTTCGCCCTGCCCGCCGAGGCCCGCATCACCACGCAGCCGCGTTCGCAGATGGTGAACGCCGGCGCGAGCGTGACCTTCACGGTCGCCGCCTCGGGGCGCCCCGCGAATTTCACCTATACATGGATGCGCGACGGGCAGCCGATCGGCGCCGCCAATTCTCCCACGCTCACGCTGCCCGCTCCTGTTTCCCGAAGCGACGCCGGGCGCTATTCCGTCTCGGTCGGCAACGGTTTCGGAAAACCCGCCGTCAGCTCCGTTGCCAAACTGACGGTGCGACATGCGCCCGAGATTCTCGCCGAGCCGGCCGAGCAGACCGTGCTTGCGGGCCGGAAAGTCGTGCTGCGCATCACCGCAGTCGCCACGCCCGCCCCCGCCTATCAGTGGCGCAAAAACGGCCAGCCGATCGCCGGCGCGCGCGGCGCTTCGTATTCGTTCACCGCGGGCCTCGCCCGGGCAGGCGAATACGATGTCGTGGTCTCCAACGTCCTTGGTTCCGTCACCAGCGATACCGCCGTCGTGGTGGTTGACCAAGCTCCGAAAATCGCCGTCGCGCCCGCCGCAGCAAAACGCCGTGAGGGCGAGACGCATACCCTTGCTGTCACCGCCACCGGATTTCCCGAGGTCGGTTATCAATGGATGAAAAACGGCGAGGACATGCCGGGCAAAACCGCCGCCCAGCTGGTATTGTCCCCGCTGAGCCTGTCCGACGAGGCGCTCTACTCGGTGCGCATCGTCAATTCGCTCGGCACATCGACCACCAAACCGGTCAAGTTGCAGGTCAGCCGCGCCCCCTACGGGGCTTCGCGGCAGGCGACGTTTCGCCTCAACGGCGACGCCTACTTTATCGATGGCGACTACGCGACCATCAACGAACGTCACAGCTTCCCCGCCGGAAAGGTGAAGATTTACGACTTCACGGACGGCACCACCCAGCAGGCGTCGGCGGTCTTCACCCGTGTAAGTTCCACCCAGTGCCGACTTGCCTTCGATACAATGATCGAGGGCGTTCGCGTCCACTTCACTTATAATTACCACTTCGCCACGACCAAGACGGGCGATTTCACCGTCTCGGCCAATGCCTCAGGCTACGGCACCGTAGCTTCCGGCAGCGGCTCCTTTACGTATTCCGAGCCCGGTCTGTGAGGGTGCGCCTCCGGGCTTGTGCCTTGCGCAGGCCGGTCCGTAGTCTGCATGGTTTTTCGCCATGTCACGCATCGTCGCAATCGTCGGACGGCCCAATGTGGGCAAGAGCCGCCTCTTCAACCGGCTCACGCGGTCGCGCATCTCGATCGTGCACGACCAGCCCGGCGTCACCCGTGACGTTGTCTCCGCCAACGTAAGGGACGGCGCCTACACGCTCCTCGATACCGGCGGCCTCGGTCTCAAGGGCGGAGACTCGCCCGCCGAGCTGACGCAGGCCTCCGAAAAGCAGGTTGATTTCGCCATCGAGGCCGCCGACTTGATTCTCTTTGTCGTCGACGGGCTCGAGGGGTTCACCGCTCTCGACGCCCAGATCGCCAACCGTCTCCGCCGCGGGAAAAAGAAAGTCGTTCTCGTCGTCAACAAGGCCGACTTCGGCGACGACAAGATCGATCTCGGCGAAGCCTACCGCCTCGGCCTCGGCGAACCGGTCCGCGTGTCCGCCGAGCACGGCCGCGGCGAAAACGAGCTCCGCGACGCCATCATCGGCAAGCTCGGCCCCGCCCCCGTCGCCGAGCCCGCCCCGGGAACGCCGAGCCCCGGTTCGGCCTCCGATTCGTCTGACGAAACCTCATCCGCCCCGCTCGCCTCCGAGGATTTCGACGTCGACGGCAACCCGCTCCCGCCCGCCCATTTCGCCGGCCGTCGCGATCCCAATCAGCCGCTTTGCGTGTCGTTCATCGGGCGCCCCAACGTCGGCAAATCCTCGCTCTCCAACCGCCTCCTCGGCAGCGACCGTCTCATCGTCTCCGCCATCGCCGGCACCACGCGCGACGCGATCGAGATTCCGTTCACTTTCCGCGGCCGCAACGCCAAGGAATACCCCTTCCGCCTGATCGACACCGCCGGCATCAAGGCGCAGACGAAGCTCGCCTCGCCCGTCGAGTATTTCTCCCGCCTCCGCTCCCTCGACGCCATCAGCAAGTGCGACGTCGTCTTTCTCGTGCTCGACGCCATCGACGGCGTGACCGCGCAGGACAAGGCCATCGCCGGCGAGGCCATCAAGGAGCGCAAGCCCATCATCGTCATCGTCAACAAGTGGGACGTCGTGAAGGACGCCTTCCGGAAGGGGCTTGATCCCGACTGCGCCCCCGAGGAGGCGATCCACGATTTCAAGAACGAGCGCGAATATCGCGCCAAATACGAGCAATCCATCCGCGACCGCCTCTTCTTCACGCCTGGCGCGCCCATCCTCTTCGTCTCCGCGATGAGCGGCTACGAAGTGGACCGCATGCTCAATTGCGCCGTGCAGCTCAATCGCAACGCGGAGAAAAAGATCCCCACGGCCAAGCTCAACGCGCTCATCCAGGATCTGGCCGAACGCGTGCCCGCCCCCGCCATCGGCGGCAAACGCTTCCGCGTCTACTACGTCGTGCAGACCGGCGTGCGCCCTTTCCGTGTGAAGCTCTTCTGCAACCGCGAGGACAAGCTCTCCGAGCAATACCGCCGTTACCTCGAGGCCGGCATGGTCAAGGAGTTCGGCCTCGACGGCTGCCCCGTGTATTTCGACCTCGTCGGCAAGCCCAAGCACACGCCTGGCACCCCCTACAGCGGCAAGGCGTCCATGGCCGAGAAGCGTCGCCTCAAGAACGAGGAGTCCGGCACGCCCAAGTGGAAGGTGCGCGAGGACCGCGAGGCCCAGGGCCTGGGCGAAGCTTTCCCCTATGAAACTCTCGAAGATTGATCTCGGCGGAACCGAGGGCCTCCGCCTCGAAACGGGCGCCCTCGCCCTCGACGTCACGACCGGCGCCGGTCCGCGCGTCACCTCCTTCGCCTCGAAAAAGGGCAAGGCCGGCAACCTCTTCTGGGAGATGGCGGACGCCGACGAGCCCGGCTTCGACACCGGCTTCAAGCTCCGCGGCGGCCACCGTCTCTGGCACGCGCCCGAGGCCTATCCCCGCACCTACCAGCCCGACAACGACGCCCTCGCCCTGAAGCCGGTCAAGAACGGCATCGCGCTCGCCCAGCCCGTCGAGCACGCCACCGGCATCCAGAAGGCGCTGAAAATCGAGCTCCTCGGCGAGCGCACCGTTCGCGTCACCCATGCGCTCACCAATCACGGCGTCTGGCCCGTGGAGACCGCCTGCTGGGCCCTCACCATGCTGCGCCCCGGCGGCTACGCCGTCGTCCCCCTTCTCCCGAAAGGCGACCACGCCAAGGGCGATTTTCTGCCGACCTACACGATGATCCCGTGGAGCTACACCGACCTCTCCCACGAGGTTTGGGATCTGCATCGCGACTACATCGGCGTCGACGTGCCCGCAGCCCCCGGCCCGCAAAAGCTCGGCCTGAGCAACTATCCCGGCTGGTCCGCCTACTGGTTCGGCGGCACCGCCTTCGTGAAGCACGCCGCCGTGATCGCGGGCGCCGTGTATCCGGATAATGGATGCGCGTTCGAGACCTTCACCAACGGCAAGATGTGCGAGCTCGAGACCCTGAGCCCCCTCGTGAAGCTCGCCCCCGGCGAGTCGATCCAGCATGTCGAGCACTGGACGCTCTTCGACGGTCTCAAGGAACCCGCCACCGACGGCGCCTTCGCCAAGCTCGGCGACGAGGTCGCCAAGTGGGTGAAGACGCTCTGATTTTTTAACCACGGAGAACACGGAGGGCACGGAGAGTCGGAAAAGAGAGAGGAGAACGCTCCTCTCTTACTCCGTGTTCTCCGTGCCCTCCGTGGTTTGATCTTCCGACAAATCCATGTCTCGCCCCCGAACCGTCTTCCTCGGCTCCGACGCCATTTCCCTGCCGCTGCTCGACTGGCTCGCCGGCCCCGAGGGTTCGGCGCTGGTCGAGCTGACCGCCGTCTACACCCAGCCCGACCGCCCCGTCGGCCGCGGGCAGAAGATCCAGGCCAACGCGATCAAACAGTGGGCGCTCGCCCGCGGCTTGCCCGTCCATCAACCCGAGAAACTTACGCCGGAGGTCCGCGCCGCCTACGCCGAGTCCGCGCCCGAGCTCGCGCTCGTCATGGCCTACGGCCACATCCTGCGCGACGACTTCATCGCCGTGCCGCCGCTTGGCACGCTTAACTTTCACGCCTCGCTCCTGCCGAAATATCGTGGCGCCTCGCCGATCCAGACCTCCGTCGCGCAGGGCGAGCCCGAGACCGGCGTGTCGCTCATGCGCATCGTGCGTCAGCTGGATGCCGGCCCGGTCGCCGACCGCGAAGCGGTCCCGATCGGACGTCACGACACGGCGCTCGAGATCGAGCAAAAGCTCGCCGCCGCCTGCGCGCCGCTGCTTGCCCGCGCGTTGCCGCGTTTGCTCCGCGGGGAGCTCGCCTTCGTCGAGCAGGACCACGCCGCCGCCACCTTTTGCCGCAAGCTTACGAAGGACGACGCCGCGCTCGATTTCGCCGCTCCGGCCGCCCTCCTTGCGGCGCGCATCAACGGCCTCAATCCCTGGCCCGCCGCGCAAGTCGAGTGGCAGGGGCAGGTCTTGAAATTCGGTCTCGCCGATGTGTTGCCCGCCAACGGGTCGTCCGCCGCGCCCGGCGAGGTGGCGGGCGCCGACGCCGAGGGGCTCCTCGTCGGCACGGGCGCGGGGCTGCTTCGTGTGCGCCGCCTGCAAAAGCCGGGAGGCAAGATGCTCCCCGCCGCGGATTTTCTCCGCGGCAGCCCCATCGCCGCCGGCACGGCCTTCGACTCGCGGCCGATGGCGCCGCTTGTGGACACGAAACCTTTCCCGGTCCTGAAAAAGTCGCCCTGATCGGGGCGGTCGCGCGAAGGACCGCGGCCGTTCACCGCCACTCCGGATGGGGGCGGTAGCCGGTCGGATACATGTTGAGATACTGCACGATCCGCGGCCGTTGCCCGTGATTCGGACTCGCCCCGTGCGGAAGCTTGTGATCCCAGATCACGAGATCGCCCGCGCGTCCGCCGATTCGCTTCACGCCGAACGCATGCAAATCCTCCTGCCGCGGATCGCGGTCCGCCGGCAGGCTGTCCAGCCACGCGTCCAGCCGCCGGTGAAAACCTGGCACGCAACGAAACGCCCCCTGCTCCGGCGGCGTGTCCGTGAGATAGAGGATGCCCTGCGTCCCGAACGGAATCGGCCGCGCCAGGCTCACATCCCAATGCAGATCGGTCGCCCGGAACTGCTCACCCGGCCGCAGCGGCGCATTGAAGCCGCCGCGATCGCACGAGGCCCAAAGGTCCGACGTGCCCCAGAGCTGCGAGAAGGCCTTGTGAATCCGCGGCGACTCGCGGTTCGCCGTGAACGCCGGGTCTTGAAACAGATTCGACATGATCCCCTGCGCCAGCGGCACGTGCCACGTCGCCGGGTC
>CAMLNJ010000057.1 GCA_946481225.1 uncultured Verrucomicrobiota bacterium
GGCGAATCTCGAAGACCTGGCAGGCGTCGGCCCGTTCGGGCCGATAGAGCACGTCGAGCAGCCATTCCGCGGGCGCGAGCGTGCGGCCGTCGGCGTCGCGGACGCGTTGGCGGCCCTGGAGGGCGAGGAGCGTGCCGCGCGCGACGGTGTCGAGGGGTTTCAGGCGGCCGTTGACGAGCGTGGGTTGGCGGGCGAAGCCGGCGATGTCGAAGCCCTCGGGCGAAAGCGGGGCGGGGGAGCGCAGCGACCAGGCGACCGCGACGAAGGCCAGGCCGAGAACGAGGCGCGGGAAAAGGGTTTCCCTCGCGGGCGGCGGAGCGGGGATCGCGGGGGAGGGCGTGCCGGGGATCGTGGCGGTGGTGCTTGGCCGCGTGCCGCGGCGGCGGGCGAAGGCGGCGAGGCGAAGGGCGAAATCGACGAGGAGGCCGAGGCCCATCAGCGCGCAGGAGACGTAGGGCAGCATCCAGGAGGGGTTGCGCACCACTTGGAGGACGGTGGTGCGGTCGTTGTTGGCGAAGCCCGCCTGATAGAACGCGAGGCCGTCGTGGCGCAGCGGGTTGTTCATCGAGATGAGCACCTCGCGGTCTTCGCGGCCGTCGTCGGAGCGGAGGCGCACGAGGCTGGAGAAGTTGCGCGGGATCTCTGTCCCCGGATAGCGGTCGTGGTTGAAGGCGAGCAGGGTGAGGGTGAAGGGCCGGTAGAGGCGTCGGCTGCGCAAGCCGATGGTCCAGGTGCGCCCGGCGTGTTCGAAGCGTTGCGACGCCGTGAGCGCCTCCGACACGAGGAAGGTGCCCAGCGAGCCCCCGGGGCCGCGGAGCTCGACGAAGGCGGAGGGCGTGTCGGTTTCCCCGTCTTTGGCGGCGCGCGGAAGCGGTGTCGCGTCGAGCGAGAGGCCGGCGCCGGTGGTCGCGAGCGTGGGGCCCGCGCCCGTCGCGGGGCGGGAGAGGAGGCGCGAGTTGGGATAGTAGGCCTTCGGCTCGATGAGGAAGGGCAGGGTGGGGTGTTGCACCGGCGTCCGCCGGACGAGCAGCGCCGTCGGGACCACGACCACCTCGTCGTGGTCGGGCGAGCTGGTGTCGATGATGGCCAGCTCGTGTTCGCGGAAGCTTTCGGCGTAGGCCTTGGTTTCGCCGGTATCGATGCGCATGTGGTAGTCCTCCTGCCAGAGGCCGCCGAGCAGCTCGCCGATCAGCAGGAGGATGAGCCCGAAATGGGTGAGGAAGAGCCCGGACTTGGCCCAGGTGATCCGAAAGCGGTAGATGTGCGCGACGACGAGGTTGAGCAGGAGCAGCCCGCCGAGGAGATAGCCGCCGGGGAAAACCGGCAGCATGAAGCCGCCCGTGTTTTGATAGACGACAAAGGAGTGGAACCACTTCTTCTGCACGCCCCACACGCCGAGCGAGGTTTGGTCGAGGGTGGCGACGAAAACGAGCAGGACGGAGAGGGCGAGGAGCACCACTGTCAGGCGGAGCGACAAAAAGAAATCGCGGCAGGCGCGCGGCAGGGAGCGGATCATGGGGCGGGGGCGGCGGGCTCGGCGGCGCGCACGGTTTTGAGGAAGTCGGCGCGTGGTAGGCGGGCGCCTCCCCGGGCTTCCCGGCGGCCGGTCAGCGCGAGTATCGCCGTGAGCAGCACCGGGACGACCTGGCTTGCGCCGGTGCTCTGGCCGGGGCGGGGCGGCGGCCGGGGGGAGGGCGGGGGCATCTTCGCAGGATAGCGATGACGCACCGCGTCGGCTGCGCGTTTTTTGCCCAACAGATCCCGTGGTCGAAAGGATGCGTGTTCCTCCCGGCGGGGGCCGTGGTTTTCACCCGAAGCGAGAGCAAGCGCCGCACAGGGCCGGGCAAGCGATGCGCGGACAGGCGCGCGAGAAGCTGCGAAGATCACGATGTCACGGCCAAGTGTGGGCCGCGACCACCCCGCCCGCCGCCTCCCCCGGAAAACCTACCCACGGCGACCCCCACCTCCACCCCCGTTTGGCGAGTCGCGCCCCGGAACCTCAACCCCTCCCTCCGATGAAGCCCTGCCTCCTGATCGTCTCCCTCGCTTTGAGCCTCTTACCTGTCCTGTCCGCGGCCCCGGTCGCTGAAAACTGGGAAAACCACTGCGCCAAGTGCCACGGCGCGGATGGCAAGGGCGAGACCAAGGCCGGAAAGAAGCTCAAGGTGAAGGACTACACCGACGCCGAAGTGCAGGCGAAGATGACGGACGAGGAGATCCTCCGCATCATCGCCGAAGGCGTGCGTGAAAACGGCAAGGAGCGCATGAAGGCCTACAAGGAGGAGCTGACTCCGGAGGAGACCCGCGAGCTGCTCGACTACATCCGCAAGTTCAAACGCTGACCGAACGGAGCGCCGGCGCCCCCCGCACGCCGCGCGTTTTCGGAGCCCGTCCCATCCCGGGCGCCATAGCGGGGCGATCCATCTTCGCCACCTCACTCGCCCATGAACCCCGACGCCGCGTCGCTCCCTGCCGGTTCAGCCAAGCGATCCTTGTTCAACAATTGGATCAGCGCGATCGGCGCGGTCATCGCCGTCGGCGCGCTTTTCTCCTTCGCGTTCCTGGTGTGGATGGACTTCACGGAGGGGGACAACAACCCCTACCTCGGGATACTCACCTATCTCGTGGCGCCGGCTTTCCTCACGGCGGGGCTCGGTCTCGCGCTTTTCGGCGCCTGGGCGCAGCGTCGCTGGCAGATCAAGCACGCCGTCACGATGCCCGACAAGTGGCGCCTCGATTTCTCCGACCGCCGCCAACGCCGCGTCCTCGTGCTGTTCGGCGTCGGCGCGCTCGGATTCGTCCTGCTGAGCGCCTTTGGCAGCTATCAGACCTATCACTACGCCGAGTCCAACGCGTTCTGCGGCGAGGTCTGCCACGAGGCGATGGCGCCCGAGTTCGTCACCTACAAGCGCGGCGCCCACGCGCGCGTCGACTGCGTCGAATGCCACGTCGGCTCCGGCGCGGAATGGTTCATCAAGGCGAAGATAAACGGGGCCCACCAGCTCGTCGCCTACGCCCTCGACAATTACCAGCGGCCGATCGAGACGCCCCTCGAGAACCTGCGGCCCGCGCAGGACACCTGCGAGAAGTGCCATTGGCCGGAGAAGTTCCACGGCAACATCGACGTCGAGTATTCCCATTTCCTTTCGGACAAAAAGAACACGCCCTACGGCATCCGGCTGCTGATGCGCGTCAACAAGGGGCACCCCGACGGCCCGCCCGGCGGCATCCACTGGCACGTCAGCTCCACCCACCGCGTCGAGTATTTCTCCCGGGACGAAAAGCGGATGGACATCCCGTGGATGCGCGTCGTCTCCGTCGCGGACGGATCGAGCACCGTGTATCGAACGGAGGACTACGCCGGGGATCCTCCGTCCGGGGCGGTCCGCGTGATGGACTGCATGGACTGCCACAACCGGCCCGCCCACGTCTTCCCGGCCGCCAACGACCTTGTGGAACGCTCCATGGCCGCCGGGCGCCTGAGCCTGGAGCTGCCGGGGATCAAGCGGGTCGCCGTGCAGGCCCTCCTCCAGGAGGACATCGCCGGTTCCGGGGACGCGCCCGGGAAGATAGCCGCCTTCCTCTCCAAAAAGTATCCCGATCATCCGGCGCTCGAGGCCACGATCGCCGAGGTCCGGCGCATTTTTGACGGCTCCATCTTCCCCGAGCGCAAGGCCGACCGGCGCGTCTATCCCGATCACATCGGCCACAAGGACTGGCCCGGCTGTTTCCGCTGCCACGACGGACGCCACAAGTCCCCCGCGGGCGAGGCGGTGAAGGCCAACGACTGCACCTCCTGCCATATCATCTTGTCGCAGGGCCGCGGCCCGGATCTCCAGCTGCTCTCCGCCGAAGGCCAGGAGTTCAAGCACCCGGACGGCGAGCTGGACCCCGACCTCACCTGCTCCGACTGCCACAATGGAGGCGTGCAAAAGTGAAGACGCCGCCCGCCCTCGTCCGTCGCCCCCCGTTTTTGTCCTGAACCTCCATCAATCCATCGCGCGCCCCCGCCTCCGCCGTCCCAACAACCCCCGCCCCGGTCATGCAATCCAAGTCCCGCTGGAACAAACCCTCGCTGCTCTTCTGCGGCATCGCCCTGTGGGGCGTCTTTCTCATCGGTTGCGTGAGCGTGAGCCGCACCGTGCTGGCCCCCCCGCACGTTCCCGGGGCCGACTTTGTCGGCTCCCAGGATTGCGCCCTCTGCCACACTCCCGAGAGCGATCACTTCAAGAGCGCCAGCCACGCCAGGCTGGCCCTCGCGGACCCCAAGCTCGGCGACACGGGTTGCGAGGCCTGCCACGGCCCCGGCAGCATCCACTCCAAGGCCGGCGGCGGCCGCGACAACATCGTCAACCCCGGCCGCTCGCCCGAGTCGTGCCTCCAATGCCACCTCGACAAGCGCGGCGAGTTCCATCTTCCCCACGCCCACGGGGTCGGTCAGGGCAACGTGAGCTGCTCCGATTGCCATGAGCCCCATTCCGGGCCCGCGATCAAGGGCGGCACCTCGCTCGAGACCACGAACGAGACCTGCACAAAGTGCCACACCGCCCAGAAGGGGCCCTTCGTCTTCGAGCACGGCGGCGTCAAACTGGGCTGCACCACCTGCCACAGCCCGCACGGTTCGGTGAACCAGAAGATGCTCGTCGCCCGCGACGCCAACCTCTGCCTCCAGTGCCACCTCACCCATCCCCCTGCGGGCAACGCCGCCAGCCCCGGCCAGATCAGCGTCGGCAGCGGCACCGCGGTCAACCACCCCGGCGCCCTCCATAACGGCTTCGTCATGCGCGGCACCTGCTGGAGCGCCGGCTGCCATGAAGCCGTCCACGGCTCCAACGCCAGCAAGACCCTCCGCTACTAACCCCCGACCCGGACCCCACTCATGCAGACCTCATCCCGCCGGCTGCTGCGCACCACGGGCGCCATCGCCGCCGCCTCGCTCACCATCTCCGCCGCCCGGCTCTTCGCCGCCCCGGCCGCCACCGACGCTTTCCCCGCCTTCGACAGCTACCTGAAAGTCAGCGGCGAACGCGCCTGGATACATGGCAACGGCGCCGCCTACCGGAGCCGGGCCCAGGCCCCCGAAAACGGAGGGGGAGGCATCGAGGACTTCCACTACGCCCGCGACCTGAACAAGACCACGACACTCACCCTCGACGGCCGCGCGCTCGCCGGCGTCGAGGATTACCTCGTGCGCCTCAACCTCGCCAAGGCCGAGTTCGGCTCGCTCGACGTGGGCTACCAGAACTTCCGCACCTTCTACGACGGCTTCGGCGGATTCTTTCCCCTCAACAACGCCTGGGCGCCGCTCTCCAGCGTGGCCCCCGCCGTCGGCGACGAGCTCTTTGTCGACCGAGGAAAGTTTTGGACCGAGTTGAAGTTCCAGCGCGAGGACGGCCCGGAGATCACGCTGCGCTACACCAACGAGACCCGCAGCGGCCGCAAGGACTCGACCATCTGGGGCGACACCGACGACACCGGCATCGACTACGGCGTGCTCAACGGCGGCCTCGCCGGCAACAACGGCAACGCCTCCGTCCGGAAAAACATCCCCAGCTACCTCGAACTCGACGAGCGCCACCAGATGCTCGAGGGGACGATCAAGCACACCGTCGGCAACACCACCGCCCACGTCACGGTGCTCGGCGACTGGGCCACGCTCGACAACACCCGCTATATGTCCCGGTTTCCCGGCGAGGCGCGGCTGCCCAACGCCGCCGGCACCGGCGTCGCCCCGGCCAACGGCACCTCGTCCGACAACTGGACCCGCTTCAACAACCAGGTCGTCACCACCCACGCCGACACGCGCGATAGCGACACCAAGGGCCTCGTCGCCGGCACCATCACCGAATTCAACGACCGCGTGACCCTCCGCCTCGGCGCCACCCTCCATCACCTCCAGTCCACCTTCGGCGGCGATCGCGTCCTGGTCACCGCGCAGCCCATCAACGGAGACCCGACCCGCGACATCACCACCTACCAGATTCGCGACCTCGTCGGCCGCGGCGACGTCCACACCGCGGCCTGCAACGCCGGACTGGACCTCAAGCCCTTCGAGCATCTGTCGGCCTCGTTCGGCGTCCGCGCCGAGGATCGCGAGGCGGAGAGCGACGGTCGTTTCGACGTGGTCACCTCCACCACCGGCGCCACGCCCGTCGCCACCACGACGCCCCGGTTCGAGCGCTCCCGCACCGACGAAACGTCCTTCGCGGAGAGCCTGGACCTCCGCTACACCCGCATCAAGGACCTCACGCTCTTCTCCGGCGTGACTCACAAGCGCGGCACCGGCGACGAGATCCTCACACCGCCCTACAACGACGACACCGTCGTCCTGCCCAACGTCTTCTTCAACGACATCGACGAGGTCGAGACCACCTATTCGGTCGGGGCCAGCTGGAAGGCCTCCTCCGCGCTCACCCTCCGGGCCGAGCCCTTCTACAAGACCTCGGACTATCACTCGACCGGTCTGAACACCAACTCCTCCAACACCGCCACGCCCGCCGTCCCCACCCGGGGCAACAACTACGAGCTCGAGTCCCGCGCCTGGGGGGTGAAGGCCACCGCCATCCTCAAGCCCCACGCCACCCTGACCTTCACCACGCGCTACGTCTGGCAGCGCGGCGAGCGCTCCGTCGCCGGGTATCTCCCGTCCTACCCCGAATACGACGCGATGGAGTCCACCACGCACAACGTGAGCGAGACCATCGATTGGAACCCCCTGAAACAGTTCTACGTCCAGCTCGGGGGGAACGTCGTCCGCAACCGGGTGGCCACCGCCTACCTGCACGATCTCGACACCTCCACCTCCGGAGTCATACCCGCCGGACGCTTCCTCAGGCCGGCCGACAGCGACTACATGGTCTTCCATGCCGTGGTCGGCGCCGTCGTCACCAAGCGCGACGATCTCCAGCTGCGCTACACCGAGTATCGGGCTGATAACTACGACCCCGACATCGCCCTCTACAGCCAGCCCTACGGCGCCTCCGCCACCGAGCGCACGATCATCGTCGGCCTCGACCACAGGTTCAGCGATCGGCTCGTGGGCGGCATCAAGCTAGGATACATGGACGGCGAAAACCGCGGCGCCGGCGGAAACGCGGATTTCCGCGGGCCGCTCGGCTACATGTCCCTCACCTACGGGCTCTAGCTGGCACGGATCGGCGCGCGCGGGCCGCCCCCCCCCGCCGGGCCTACTCCGTCTCCGGCGTCGGCAGGTCCCGGGCGCGCTTCAGGTGCGCGCCGCGCTTGAGCGGCTTCGGCGTGCCCGCGTCCTCGGCGGTGGCGCGGAGCTGCTTCAGCTCGTCGAACTGCTTCGGCGACATCAGCCGCCGCGGCACGCGCTTGGCGGCCTCGTCGATCAGGCGGTCCCAGAGCTCGGTCGTGATCGGCTCGAGTTCCTCCCAGGGCTGGTGATGGCCCTGCTTGCGCGTCCACGTGACCGCGCCGCCGTGAAAGACCGCCAGGACCTGATATTTCCCCTCCTCGGGGTCGCGCACCCACCAGCCGAATTCCATTGCCATGATAACCGCGCATAAAGGCGGGCGGCGCGGCGCGAGCGAGCGCAAAGCGGGCTTGCCCGGCCGCCGACGGCGCGACGGCATGGCGCGCATGTTCCGTTTCTCCTCCTTTCGCGCGATATTTGCCGGAGTCCTGCTCCTTGCGTCCGGCGCGGGCCGCCTGGCCGCCGATCTTGCGGCGGACATCGCGCGCGTCAGCGTGGAGGCCGCCGGCGGGGCCAAGGCCCACGCGGCGCTGCGCTCCTTCCGCGCGGTGGGAACCACGCGGGTGGGCGGCCAGGAGGTGAGCTTCGTGCTCCACGCCGCCCGGCCCGATCGGTTGCGCATCGAGACCTTGGGCGACAAGGGCAACCTGATCCGCGCCTTCGACGGCGTGCATGCGCCGTGGAAACGCGTCGGCCTTCTGGAACCGCCTAAGCGGCTCGGCGAGGCGGAGGAGCGCGAGTTCCTGCGCGAGACGGATTACGAGCAGCCGCTTTATGATTGGGAACGCCGCGGCGTGAGCCTCGATTTCGCCGGCGAGGCGGTCGTGGACGGGCGGCCGTGCCAGAAGCTGCTCGCGGTGTTCAAACACACGCAACCCGTGACGCTCTACGTCGACGACGAGACGCACCTGGTGATCCGTCGCGACGAGACGCGGCGCGTGAAAGGCGGGCGGGAGATCTTGATCGAGACCCGCTTCGGCGAATTCCAGGAAACGGCCGGTGTGATGCTGCCGCGGCGCGTGCGCACGATCATCGACGGCAAGCTGAACGACGAGACCCGGATCGAGGCGATCAATCCCAATCCAAGTCTGCCGGCGGACTTCTTCAGCCCGCCCGCCCCGGACTGGCCCAGGCTTTGAGCCGCCGGCGGGGCTCCGCGCTTGCCAGCCCCTCGAGCCGCCCCCGAGGCTGCGGGCATGGCCCTCTTCGGTTCCCTCTCCACGGTGCGCGCGCAGCTCGCGTCGTCGCCCGCCTTCGAGATCGCGTTCGACTACGTCGCGCGCGCGCTGACGCCCGGTTCGCCGGAATCGGCGCGCATCGCGGCCGTGCCCCTCGGCAAAACCGAGCGCGTGGAGCTTGGCGAAGGCGTCTTCGCGCTCGAGCAGGCCTATGAGACCAAGCCGCCCGCGGAGGGCAAATGGGAGGCGCACGAGCGCCATGTCGACGTGCAGGTCGTGGTGACCGGCCGCGAGCTCATGGGCGTGATCGAGGTCTCCGCGCTGACGCTTGCCGAAGATTACCGCGTCGAGCGCGACCTGATGTTTTTCTCCCCCGCCGAGGGCGGCTCGACGCTCAAGGCGGGCCCCGGCGGCGTCGCGGTGTTTTTCCCGGCCGACGGGCATATGCCCTCCCTCGCGGACGGCGCCCCGGTCGTGGTGCGCAAGACCGTGGTGAAGGTGCCGGTGGCGGGCGCGGCTCGCCGGGCCTGATCGGTCGTCGCTTCGCCAAACGCGCGCCGTGAACTACCGCCACCATTACCACGCGGGCAACTTCGCCGACGTGCTCAAGCACGCGACGCTGCTGCGCCTGCTCGCCGGCCTGCAGACGAAGGAAAAGGGTATCTGTTATCTGGATACGCATTCGGGTCGCGGCGGCTACGATCTCGCCGCCGCCGGAGGCGGACTGACCCGCCCCCGCGAGCCGGAATGGCCGGCGGGAATCGGGCGGCTTTGGAACCGGACGGATCTGCCGCCGGGCATCGCCGACTACGTGGAGGCGGTGCGCGCCTTCGACGCCGAGGCGGGGGCGCGCGCCGGGGTTCCCGCGCCGGCCGACGGTCCGCGCTTTTATCCAGGCTCGCCACGTCTGGTGCAGGGGCGGCTGCGTCCGCAGGACCGGGCGGTCTTGTGCGAGCGGCAACCGGAGGAGGCTGCGGCGCTGGCGGAGGAATTCGCCGGCATGCGCCGTGTTTCCACCCAAATGATCGACGGTTACACGGCGGTGCGGGCCACGCTTCCGCCTCCGGAGCGGCGGGCCCTGGTGTTGATCGATCCCCCGTTCGAGGCGCCGGACGAGTGGACCCGCGCCGTGGATTCCCTGCGCGACGGATTGAAACGTCTGCCCGCCGGCGTTTTCGCCGTCTGGTATCCGCTCACGGCGAGGGCCAAGGTCGATTCTTTCTACCGGGATCTGTTGTCGATCAGCGGCTTGCCTCCCTGTTTCACTGTCGAGCTTTTGATCGGCGGCGAGGGCGCGGCGCTGAAAGTCTGGGGTTGTGGCGTGCTCGTCGTGAACCCGCCCTGGGGCTCGGCGGGGCCCTTGAACGAGCTGGCCCGATGGCTGGCGCCGGTGCTGGCGCAGGCTCCGGGGGCGACCGGTGGCGTGCATTGGCTCGTGCCCGAGAAATAATTCCGCGAATTTGGCGTGGAATTGCTTATCGTTCGCCTTGCGTCTTTCCGACTACGTAGTTCGTTTACTCAACAAAGCCGATGACCCGCATGTCCAAATCTCCTGAGACCGCCCCCGCCTCCACCGCCGCCGATATCGCCCTGTGCACGCGGGTCGTTATCGTGGAGGACGATCCGGTTTACCGGCAGTTCGTCCGCCAGGTGCTCAAAAAGATCGATGGGGTCGAGCTGGTCGGCGAATGCGCCACCGGCCAGGACGGCATCGACATGTGCGTGCACACCAAGCCGCAGGCGCTGCTGCTCGACCTCGTGCTCCCGGACATGCAGGGCGTCGAGGTCATCAAGGCGCTGAGGCACGAGCTGCCCCATCTCGTGGTGCTCCTGCTCACCGCGCATCCGAGCAACGATCTCCCGCGGGAGCTTCTGAAACTCGGCGTCCAGGGCTTCGCGGACAAGACCGCCACGGCCGTCGATCTCACGAAGACTATCCGTAGCGTGCTCGCGGGCGGGCTCAGCTATACGAGCGTGGCCGGCATCGCCCCGCCTACCGCCGAGCGTCCGATCAGCCTGCCGGGACACGCGGAGAACGTGAAGCCCGAGGTGCTCACGCCCCGCGAGCGCGAGATCGCCGCCCTCGTGACCGGCGCGATGTCCTCCAAGGAGGTCGCGGCCAAGCTAGGGCTCAGCACGCGCACCGTGGAGAAGCACCGCGCAAACATCTACGCGAAGCTCGGCGTGCGCGACGTCGTCGGGCTCACCCGTTGGTGCATGTATCACGGGCTGCTCAGCTGAGACTCGGATTTCTCCATTCCCGCAAAAACCCGCTCCGTTCGGAGCGGGTTTTTGCTTTTGGTGAATCCCGGGCGCGGCGAGTCCATCCGGAAGAGTCTCGCGGCGGGGTGGCCGGTG
>CAMLNJ010000058.1 GCA_946481225.1 uncultured Verrucomicrobiota bacterium
TTTCTTCGGCGCGGAGTTCGATTCGCTCGCCGACGTCGTTTCCTTCGGCCTCGCGCCGGCCCTGATGGTGTTCTTCCTGATCTTGTCGCCCACTCAGGGTTATCCGGATTTCCGCCAAATCGGGTGGCTCCTCGGCTTCATCTACCTGCTCTGCGCGGCGATCCGCCTCGCGCGTTTCAACGTCATCACGCACCCGCTGCTTCAAAAACCTGGCCGCGCCTCCAACAAGGACTTTGTCGGCCTGCCCGTGCCCGCCGCCGCCGGCACCGTCGCCGCGCTCGTCCTCTTCCTGCTCAACCTCGCAGAACACGAACGGGAGCTCCAGCGTTGGGCCCTCATACTGCCCGTGCTAATGCTTCTCATCGCCGTGCTCATGGTCAGCACCGTGCGTTATCCCAGCGGCAAGCAGATCGACTTCCAAACCAAGACCAAGGTGACGACCCTCATCGTCTACGTCGCGGTCGCCGCCGGCGTCGTCGTCTACAAGCAATACGGCATGCTCGCCGTCTGCCTCGGCTACATCTTCTTCGGCTTGATCCGCCACATCCGTCGCCCGCCGGCCGCCTCTTCGGACTCAAATCCGCCGATGTGAGCACCCCGAGCAACCCTGCGAACAACTTTGCGAACAAGGCCCAACAACCCGACCACTGCGGGCAACCCGGAGCTTGCCTGCCTCAACCAAGGCTTTGCTCGCAGACCCTGAAACCTCCGTTTCCAGAGGGAAAATCCCGGGTTGTTGGAGTTGTTCGCAGCCCTGAAGGAGAGGTCTGACTTATATATAGAGAGACTGATTAAATCCTCCTTTGGGCAAAACTCGCCCTTGTCCGTGCAAAAGCACTTCGGGCATCCCGAGTTTTTCCCCTTCCCACCGTCCCCGCGCCTTGTTCTCTGTAGGCCAGCCATTTTTCCTCCCGAGCTCTCCACCGGCCAAACCCGCCCAGCCCTTCGACTCAGCCCCATGAAATTCAAGATCAACCGCGATCACTTCAGCAACGGACTTGCCCAGGTGCTCAACGTCGTCGGCTCCAAGGCCACGATGCCCATCCTCAGCAACGTTCTGATCGAGGCCGAAAAGGATGGCGTGACCCTCACGACCACGAACCTGGACCTCGGGATTCGCGCCAAGATCAAGGCCGAGGTAAAGGAAACCGGTTCCGTCACCCTGCCGGTCAAACGCCTCGCGGGTATCGTGCGCGAGCTGCCCCAGCTCGACGTCGCCTTCGACGCCGCGCCGAACCACCAGGTGAAGCTTTCCTCGGGCGGCTCCGTCTTCCGCATCATGGGCATCGGCAAGGAGGAATTCCCCCCGCTTCCCGATTTCGGCGACGACAAGACCTTCACCCTCGAACAAGGTGAGCTCCTCGGCATGCTCAAGAGCGTCGCCTACGCCCAATCCACCGATGAGACGCGCTACATCCTCAACGGCGTGTATTTCAATTTCCGCGACGCCAAACTCTCGCTCGTCGCCACGGACGGCCGCCGTCTCGCCCTCATCTCGAAGGAGCTTGAGGTGCCCGCCGAAAAGGCAGGCGCGATCATCCTCCCCGCCAAGACCGTCTCCGAGCTCCTCCGCATGCTCGACAAGGGCGAAAAGCTGAAGGTCTCGTTCAACGATCGCCGCGCCGCCTTCCAGATCAACGCCGACAATCCCGACAGCGGCCTCGTCGACTCGATCTACCTCTACAGCAAGGTGGTCGAGGGCAACTACCCCAATTACCAGCAGGTCATTCCCAAGGAGACCCACCAGCGCGTGAAGCTCGAGCGCGAGCTCTTCACCGAGTGCGTGCATCGCGCCGCGCTCGTCTGCTCCGACAAGAGCAATTCCGTAAAGCTCAAGCTCACCAGCAACCTCCTCGAAATCAGCGCAAGCAGCCCCGACTTCGGCGAGGCGCACGAGAGCATGGCCATCGCCTATAGCGGCCCCGATCTCCAAGTCGCCTTCAACCCCCAGTTCATCATCGATCCGCTTCGCGCTCTTACGAAAGACGAAGTGTATTTCGAGCTAAAGGACGAGGTGAGCCCCGGCGTGCTCAAGACGCTGGAAAACTTCGTCTGCGTCGTGATGCCTGTGCGCATCAGCTAAGCGTTGCGCACGCGCGAATCAGAGCGGTTCGGCAGAACTTAGGCGCACACACGAGTTTTCGGGGCGCGGCCATTTTTGGGCCGCGCTTCGTCATTTTACGGCCCATCCGCTTTAAGTGGAGTTGTCACCAGCTGGTTGCATCGTAGCGCAGACTGGAAGCCTGCGCTGCTTTTCGGCTACGGTTCTATTTGAACCGCTCCGACATCAGTTTCGCGCGCGGGGTTAATGCTCGCTTGTCGGGCCAATGAAAACCTCGCATGGTCTCCCGTTTCTCGCTCGTGGACGCCTCCTTTATCACGCCCATCCTGCTCCTCATTCCCGCGATGTTCGTCTCGCTGGTCTTGATGCGCGTGAACCAGCATATCGCGTCGCCCACGCTGGCGATCATCAATCGCTGGCTGCGCTGGGTCGTCCTGGCGGGGGGATCCGCCGAGATGACCGTCGGGTTCGGTTGGAGCGAGCGCTCCTTTGCGGCCCTCTTCACCGCCTACTTAATCGGCTGGTTTTTGTTGGAATCGATCTACCATTGGCTCGCGATTCACGCGATGAGCGTGAGCCCGCTGCCGCTTTTCCCGCGTTTCACGCTCAACAGCGGCGGCGACGAGTGGCCGGTGCAACGTCGTTTCATGCGCCTGCGAGAGCAAATTCGCGCCGCAGGCTTCAAGCACGTGCAAGCTCTGCGCGCCGAGGTGGCGAGCGGACTCCATGTGCGCGCCTCGTTTTATCACAGCGCGGACGGCGCCACGCGCCTGCAGGCGACCTTTCTACCGCAGCCGATGGGCAACGTGACCATGTGTCTTCACCTCGCCACGCAGACGGCGGATGGACGGCGCATCGTGACCGACAATCATCACCTGCCTTTCGCCGGCTTTTATCCCGAAAACTGGCTCGTCGAGCGGCATCCCTGGCGCCGGTCTTTGTCGAGCCTTCTCGCCCTGCATCGCGAGCGCGTGGCGCGAAGCGCGGGAACGCTGGTGCCATGGGCGACCGAACCGCTGGAGGACGTGAATGCGCAACAGACCGAGTTGGAGCGTCTCAACACACGGCTCGGATTCCTGCTGCCGAGCCCCGAGCATGAGGAGCATGGGCGCATCAGTTCCGAGGGCCGTTACCGGGTTTGGAAAGAGATGATTAGCCTGAACTACCTGGGACGACCCTCTCGCTACGAGTAGCGGCTTCGTGGCGTCGGGAAGCGCCGACGCCCGGATGAGGGGCCGTCGGCGACGCGGTCAATAACGGCGCGTATAAACGGCGCCGGCGGCGTCGTTGAATTGCAGGTGCCCGTCGACGATGCCCACAAAGGTGAGACCACCCTCGATCACTTCGCCGGCGCGCACCACGCGGCCCGCGAGCACGATGCGGGCGGGATCTCCGGGCATGGCGGCGCTGATTGCAAGGTTGGCCACGGCTTGGGCGATTTCGGGACGGGGCGCCACGACTTTGACTGAAAGCGGGGGCGCGGCTTTCGCCGGGATGGTTGGTTGGGCGTTTGAAGCGGCGGGGGTCTCCGTCGGCGGAGCGACCGTGGTGGACGGGGCGGCGTTCGTTTCGCCAGGGGCCAGGGTTCGAATCTGGATCCAGACGACAAAGCCTGTGAGCGGGAGCGTAACGAGAGCGACAACCAGCCAGAAACGCAGGCGATTTTTCGCTTGGCGCAGCGCCTCCGTGGTGGCGGTTCCTTGAGTTGTCGGTGCCCCGGGGACTCCTCCGGCGGTCGCAAACGGGGCGGTGGTATGGCCGGTGCGCTCTTTCGCTTTGGCCAAGGCTTGGGCGATTTGGCTCATGTTAATGAAAGAATTGTTAATTAACTGGCAAGAAGCAAGGCCCACCAGAGTAAAAGACCCAGCAAAATAGGACATCGGAGTTCATCCGGTTCTACGCACCGGGCACTACCACCTTCGGCGGTAAGGAACGCTAAAGCCGCGGCAGCTGCCGCGCCTATGTCGGGCGCGCGCACGCGAAAAGACATCCGGGCCAGGCATCCGGCCGACACGGCCGCGACTACAGGGACTTGTGGAGACTTGTGTGCCACGGGTGTGTCGCCCGTGGGTTTTGGCGGGCGCTTAGCGCAGCCATTCCTTGCCGTGGACGACGAATTGCCAGTTGCCGCGATATTGGCCGAGCTCGCCGTAAAAGCGGTTGAGACCATCGCGCCGCGCTCGCTTGCGCATCTCGTCCCGCAGTGTCTTCCGGTGGCTGGAGACGTCGTATTCCCGCCCGCCGAGCTTCACTTTCACGAAGCCGTGTTCGTTTACGTAGCAGGGGGCCTCGACGAGGAAAACGCGGCCGTTGAACGAACCGTCGCGGATGTCGGCGTCCTTGGGCAGCGCGGAGAAGTTTATGGCGTTGGCGAGAAGATCGACGGGGGAGGTTTCGACCGGCAGGGCGGAGGCGGGGCCGGCGTCGGTTTGGCTCGGGCGGACGAGCGCCATCCACTTGTCCTTGTCGTGTGTTTCCACGGTGCGGAAGCGGGCGTGGACGGGGAAGTGGTCCGAGAAGCCGCCGGGGAGCTTGCCGCGCGACCAGCGGTTGGGCAGGCCGAGGCCGTTGGCGTTGAGTCCGGTGAATTTCAACACGGCGAAGGAGCCATCCTCGTATTGCACGCCGTTCTGGTCATAGAGGCCGCGGGAGACGATGAGGTGGATGAGGGTGCCCCATTCGCCCTGGTAAGTGTCGGAACCGCGTTGGTCGGAGGGCAGCTCGAACCAGAGGTTGTAGAGGTCGCGGTCCTTGCCGCGCAGCGCGAGCTCGTTGCCTTGCGAGCCGAGCACGTCGTTGATCCCGGTCGTGCGCAGCGCTCGGTAGCGCTGCTTCTGGTTGTAGTGGGAATTGAGGTCGCCGGCGATGACGAGGTCGGCGTGGGGGTCGGTCTTGAAAATCTCGTCGAGGCGGGCGCGCAGGACCTTGGCGTTTTCGCGGCGGGTCTCCTCGGTCGCGGGATCGCCCGCGCCGGATTTCCAGTGGTTCACCAAGACGGTCAACGGCGAGCCGTCGACCTCCACGACGACTTCGAGAACGCCGCGGGCGCCGAGGAGCGGGTGGGTGCGGACCGAGGTGATCGGGAAGCGCGAGAAGAGAACGTTGCGCACGGCGGCGCCGGGGCCGTTTTCGTGTTGGGCGGGGCGCTCATCCGTGACGGCGACATGGTAGCCGACGAGGCCGGCGTCGGCGCAGGCTTTGAGAAGCCAGGCCTCGGCGGGCAGACCGGCGAGATCGGGCGGCAGCGGGCTTGCCGAAAGCATCTCCGCGACGGTGCGATCCTTCACCGAGGCCAGCCACGCGTCGTAATCTTTCACGGTCGAGCCCGGCGTTTGATCGAGTTCGATCTCGTTGAAGGCGATGATCTCGGGGCCGGCGCCTTTGTTGATCTTGGCGAGCACGGCGACGGTGTTGGCGAGTTTCACGCGCAGGTGCTCCGGGGTCCAGGCGGAGGGCTGATAGTCGTCGTAGACCGCGACGCCGTCGACATCGTGAAGGTTCTCGACGTTGTAGGCGACGACGGAGAAGGACCGGGCAAACAGGCCGGTGGCGGCGCCGACGAGCACGAGAAAAACCGCGGTGAGGACGTGGCGAGAGCGGCGAAAAGACATGGGCGGGGAGGTTCGGCGGAGTCTGGCTTTGGCGGGAGAGACGCCAAGCCGGGCGGGTGGTTGCGCGGTCAAGACGCGGTGAATCAGACGACAAAGGCAAAAATAGTGGCATGGCGCGGGCGTTGACGCGCGCGGGAGGCGGGGCAGCTTCGCCGCCCATGACAAAAACGCGACGGAGCGAGGACTTGCTGCGGGCGGCCGGCCTGCGGGTGGTGCGCGGTGACACGATCGTGCTCGATGGCGTCGACTGGTCGGTGCGGCGGGGCGAACACTGGGTGGTCCTCGGCGCCAACGGCTGCGGAAAGACGTCGTTGCTCAAAGTCTTGCTTGGTTACCTCACGCCATCCGAGGGGGAGCTGCGGGTGCTCGGGCGCGAATACGGCGCCTACGACTGGCGTGAGCTGCGTCGTTATCTCGGGCTGGTGTCGAGCGCTCTCCATGCTTCGGTGCCCGAGCATGAGCCGGCGCTCGAGACGGTGGTCAGCGGACGCACGGCCCAGCTCGACCTTTGGGAAGATCCGACGCCGGCCGAGGCGAAGGAGGCGCGAAGGCACCTGCGCCGCGCCGGGGCGGAGCACCTTGCGGAGCGACGCTGGGGCGTGCTTTCGCAGGGCGAGCGTCAGCGCGTGCTCATCGCCCGCGCGCTGATGGCGTGCCCGCGGCTGCTCATCCTCGACGAGCCCTGCGCGGGGATGGATCCGGTGGCGAGGGAGGCTTTTCTTGCGCGCATGGAGATGATCGCCCGCGAGCCGCGCGGGCCCGGGCTCGTGCTGGTGACGCACCACGTCGAGGAGATCACGCCGGCGTTTTCGCACGCCTTGCTCCTCCGCGCCGGAAAGGTCGTGGCGGCGGGGCCGCGGCGGGCTACGATCACCGGGAAACTGCTGGGCGACGCCTTCGGCGCGCGCATCACGCTTCGAACGCGGCGCGCGCGCCTGGAGTTGAGGGTCGGTGCGCGACCGACCGCGCTGTAGTTATTTTGTCGTTACAGGCGAGCGTTTCGCGAAAGTCCGAGGCGGCGAAACGACCGGGGCGGGGAAAGGGACGCCCCAGAGCGCGGGCGTCGCGTCCCGTCCGGGCGAGGCGCCAGGGCAGAGGCGGGCGAGCACGTCCTCGTAGCGCAGGCTGCATTGGAGCCGGCGCTGGCCTTTTTCGTCGATCTTGGGATTAAGCACAAAGACGGCTTCCGAGAAAGGCGGGCGTGATTTCATCGCCTGCGCGCGGCGGCGGGCCTCAGCGGGGGCGAGGGAGCGGTCCTTGACAATGGCGTCGAGCCGCTCGAGGTCGGCGCGGGTCACGGGGCCCCAGAGGGCGCGCCAGGCGCCGGGCTCGACGCGCGGCGCGAGGATCTTTACGAAGCGTTTTTCCCCCGGGCCGTCCTGCTCCCAGTAGCCGAGGACGAGCAGAAACGGCTCGGCGATGTCGTATTGGCGCAGCGCGTCGCCGAGGCCGACGGGCGAACCGAACCTGGTCGCCTTCGGGTTGACGGGCAGGCCGGAGAGCGCGGGGTCGGGGAGACTATTGGCCGAGGCGGGCACGTCCCATTTCTGCGTGTATTCATTTGGTCGATACCCATCGAAGAAGGTGTCGCCGACCCAGCGCTCGAAGATCAGGCCGTGGGCCTGCGCCTCGGCGGCCGCGAGCCGCCCTGAGACCGCGAGCGGCGCGACGAGAAGGACCAGCGAAGCGAGCGAACGGCGAAGCGAGGCGCGGCAGAGGAGGGTGCGACAGGAAGTGATGTCAGATGCTTGGGGTGGCATGGGCGTCCCGCCTATGTTCCGGAAGCGGGCAGGCGGGAGGCCCGTGCCACGCCGGAGACGGATCCGGCTGACATCACTTCCTGTTGCACCCCGCGAAAGATCGGCACGAGAAATGGGATGGCCTCCGCGGCCGGGTCGGGCAAGGTTGGGCGTCGTGGATCTGGACACCGAAAACACGATCGAGGCGGGCTTCGCCAAGATGGATTTGGAGTGCGCGCGCCGGCACGCTTTTCTCTGCACGGGGCCGCAGTGTTGTTCGCGCGAGGAGGGGTTGGCCTCCTGGGAGGCCTTGAAGTCGTCCTGCAAGGCCTCCGGGGCCGCGGCGCTGCGGACGAAGGCCGATTGTCTGCGGGTGTGCGCGGGCGGGCCTTGGCTGGTCGTCTACCCCGAGGGCGTCTGGTATGGTCGCGCGACGCCGGAGCG
This sequence comes from uncultured Verrucomicrobiota bacterium, assembly GCA_946481225.1. Next base: position 7,857 of record CAMLNJ010000058.1, read on the forward strand.
CATCGTGCGCATCGTGCACGAGCACGTGGTCGCCGGGCGGCCGGTCGTCGAGTGGGCGATCCGCACGCGACCGCTTTGCGCGTGACGGCAAAACGCGGGATCGCGCGCGAGCGCGGGGCGTTGCTCAGCGCTGGGCGCTAAAATCGAGCTCGAGCGTGCCAGGGCCGGTGACGTTGGCGCCGCTGGCGGCGTAGCGGCCGCCCTTGAATTCGATTTGCACGGACTCGCGTGCGCTCACGGAGACGAGCATGGGGACATTGGGAAGCGAATAGCGCTGGCCGGGGGAGAGCGCGGCGGGGAGCGGGGTGCCGGCGAGATCGCGACCGTCGGGCTTGCCTTTGACGGCGGTGATCTGGACCGGGCGCAGCGCGACGATGTATACCGACTCCGCAACCACGGCTGCCGGCGGGGCATCCGTTCCGGAGTCGGAGCGGCCGCCGATCAAGGCGACCACGCCCCAGATGACGAGGCCCAGCAGCACCACGGCGCCGACGCCGATCCAGAGGCCGTTTTTGGAAAGGAGGGCGCGGTCGAGGCCGCCGAGCGGCATGCGGGGTTGGAAAGGCGCGCGCTGGGGGGAGGGGGAGGGGGTGTCGGCCTCGGGTGTCATCGCGGCGGCCGCGGACGAAGGCGCGCTGCCGACGGAATTTTTTCTGCCGCCCGTGGAGCCGCCACCGGTGGCGTGGCTGATCTCCATCTTGCCGTAGATTTCGCGGTTTAGACCGCGACCGGCGGGGCGGCCGCCTTCGCCGAGGCCGAGCGCGAGGTAGTCGGCCACGATCTTCTCGGGGGGCAGTTTCAGAAAGTTCGAATAAATGCGCAGAAAACCGCGGATGTAGATCTCGGGCAGCTTGATATCGAATTGGTTGCTCTCGAACTTGTGCAGATAATCGCCGCGGACTTTGGTGGCTTCGGCGGCTTCACGGATGGAAATACCCTTCCGTTTGCGGGCTTCTTCTAGGCGTTCGCCGATCGTCTGCATGGGGTCGAGGTATGCGGGGCGCCGCGTGGGAATAAAGGCAGAAGTGTAAAAGACCGCGCGGCGATCACGCGCGGTTCAAAAGCCTTTTGGCTCCGGAACGACGCCGACGACCTTCACCTCGACGCGGCCGACGGCCTCGGGGAGGCCGAGATTCTGGCGATAGATGTCGCCGATCTCCTGTTCGAGGTAGCCCTGGATGGCGTCGAGCTTGGCGTAGGGGCGGACCTTGAGGTGCAAGGTGGTGTGGAATTTCTTCCCGCGCCGGACGACGTGGGCGCGGGCGTGGGCGACGCCCTTGAGTTGCTCGGCGCAGGCCTCGAGGAGGCGATTGAGCGCGTGGCGTGAGATGGCGAGGCGGCCTCCGTCCGTTTGACGGAGGACCAGGCTGGATGTCGGGCGGACGAGCACGAGCACCACCCAAAGGGCGAGCGCGAGCCAGAGCAGGGCGAACTCCCGGGGTGCGTCGGCCCAGAGGGCGAGGAGGACTTCGGTCCAAACGGAGAAGTCGGTCGAGGCCGCGGGCGCGGTTTCCGCGGCTTCGACCAACGTGGCGAGAAGAGGAGTCATGATCGGGCGACGTGGATCAATCGGTCGCCGGCACGTCGGGCCAAGCCTCGTCGTCGTCGTGTCCCGGCGCGGCTTGGCCGGCGGGGAGACGGACGCCTTCGATGATGACGTCGACCTTGCGGACGGGTTTGCCGGTCATGGCGGCGACCTGTTTGGCGACGGCGACCTGGACCTCGTAGGCGGTCTTGCCGATCTCGGCGCCGAAGGTGACGACGAGGCGGATCTCGATGTAGTAGTTGTCCTCGGCGTCCTCGGTGACCTTGACGCCGCGGTGGTCGGCCTCGCGTTTGGCGAAGAGTTCGCTGATTCCATCGACGATGCCGCCGCCGACGCCGGCCACGCCGGGGATGCGGAGGGAGGCGAGGCGGACGATGCCGGCGACGACGTTGTGGTTGATCTTGATGTCGCCGAGGGTGGGTTGGTCGTCGTAACGGGTGGTGGGGGTCGGATGATCGGTCGGCGTCATGATGCCGCTAGGCAACAATCCCTTGGGCGGACGGCAAATCCCAATCGCGGGGAGGTGTTTCCCGGCGCGGTATGGGAGAATTTTTGACCATTTTGCTCCCACGTGCGCCCCGCGTTGGTTGTCTTTGGTCCAATCGGCCCGATGTAAGCCCGACCGCCGGTCGGGTTTTCCGGCTCTTGAGCGCCAGACCAGCGGTCTGGCCTACACCCGCCGCCTATCAAGTGCCGAGCCGACGGAGACCGCGGAGGGTGGCGAAGTCGCCGCCCCAGTCGGTGAAGGCGGGGAGCGGCTTGGGCGGGGAATTTCGACGCCGGCCGGTGCGAGCGCGGTAGGTGGCGAGATGTTCGGCGACGAAGGCTTGGGTGCCGATGACGGCGCCGTCGGTGAAGTGGCGGATGCGGCAGCGGAGGACGGTCGCGCGAGGCAGGCGGCCTTTGGCTTTGAGGGTCTTTTGGAGTTCGGCCGGAGAAACCGTGCCTTCGCCCGGACGGGCGCCGGAGCCGACGCCGAAGAGGGTGAGGCGATAATCCGCCTGCGCCTTGTCCCAAGAGGGTGAAGTTTCGCCGGCCAAGATCGTGCGAAGACCGGCCTGGGCTTTATGGCCGTCGGCGACGGCTTCGCCGTAACCGCAAAAGCGGTAGTCCTTGGGATCGGAGACGAGACCGGCGCGGACGGCGTTGAGATCAATGTAGGCGGCCATCGTCTCGAGGATCTTGCCTTCGCCTTCGACGAGAACGGATTTGAAGCGCTCGGCCCAGAGGGTGCCGTAGCGGTTGTGGGTGCGATTGAACCAGACGGAGAAGCGCTGTTTGAGCAGCTTCATGAACTGGGAGACGTCGCCCATCATCGC
>CAMLNJ010000059.1 GCA_946481225.1 uncultured Verrucomicrobiota bacterium
ACGACTACTACCTCGAGAAGTCGAAGGCCGGCAACGCCCGCGCCGCCCTCACCGCCGGCTTCACCGACGCCCGGCCCGAGGCGCACAAAGGCGCGAAAAAAGCCGAGCCCGCCCCGGCTCCCGCGCCCGCGTCATCCGCCGGCGGCCCGAAACTCACGCCCAACCAGCTCCGCAAGATGCGCGAAGACGTCGGCGTGCTCGAAAAGAAAGTCGCCGACCTCGAGACGAAGCAGAACGAGATCACCGCCGCGCTCGAAGACCCCGCGACCTACGCCGACAAGAGCCGTTTCCACCGGCTCAACCTCGAGCTGAGCACGATCACCGAGCAGATCAGCGACGCCACCGCCAAGTGGGAGGCCGCCGCCGAGGCGCTCGACGCCGCCGAGCGCCACGCGAGCTGAGCACCGGAACGAAAGGTAAGTCCGTCATGTAGGCCAGGCCGCCGGCCTGGCAGCCCGACCGGCGGTCGGGCCTACAGCGGAGCGTGGGTTTCATACTCTTGAACGCGATGGGCTATCAGCCAACGCGTTCCACCTGAAGATGCGCGTTGGACGTGCCACGGCAAACCGCGCGCCTACTCGTCCCCCGCGCGCGTGCCCACGCCGAGGTGCAGTTCCTGGCAAGCGCGCAGATACGCGGCCGCCGACCACGCCTGGTAGGCCTTGCCCATCGGGCGCCCGGTCACGCCGTGAACCCACTCGTTGAACTCCCACGCGCGCTCGCGCCCGAGCTCGTTCACGCGGGCCAGCTTCACCAGCTCGTGGCAGGCGACGTCGTGCAGCCCGAGACGATGGATGAAACGCACCCACAGCCCGCCGATAAAGGGCCAGATGCCGCCGTTGTGATAATGGTTGGGCAGGTTGAGCAGATTGACCGTGTAGTAGGCCCGCCAGTCCGGGTCGCCCGCCTGCACGACCGGGTAGAGGTTGGCCACCGGCCACGGGTTGTTCACCCCCACGCCCCACATGAAACGGAAAGCGATCCGCGCGCGGTCCGCGTCGATCACGTTGGTCAAAAAGGCGAGCAGGTTGCCCAGCACGTCGCAGCGCCAGTTGAAGGCGAAGGGCGTGATCTCGGCCAGGAGGTATTGCGTGTCGCCCAGCGCCGCCTGGCTGTCGGCGAAGCTCGCCGACGCGCCGGGCTGGGGCGTGGTCGAGGGCCAGAAGGTGGTCTTGATCTTGCCCGCGATCTGCTGCGACCAGCGCAGGTAATCCGCCGCGCGGGCAAACTCCTCCTGATACTCGAGCAGGCGCCCGTAGCAGACGTTCGCCCGATACCAGAGGATCTCGTCGTAGAGCACGTGGTAGCTGCGCCCGAAAAGATCGGTCCAGTCGCCCGCCTCCGGCACCTCGATCAGCGCGTCGTTGTTGCTGTCGTGGGCGCTGAGCCAATCCATCACGCGCTGGAGGCGCGGCGCGTATTCATGAAGCAACGTCACGTCGCGCGTCTGCGTGACGTAATGGTAGACGGCGACGACCAGCCAGAGCCCGCTGTCGATCGAGCAGATGCCGCCGACGCCGGAGTAGTCGGGCGTGCCGTCGTCGATGCGCACGTTGGCCGGCACCTGCCCGTTCGGGCTCACCGCGTCGAGCAGCGTGCGCAGGGTGCGGCGTTGCGCCTCGCGGATCTCCGGGTCGTTCATCTCGACGGTCTGCACGACGGTGAAACAGCCGTCGCGCGCCCAGACGCTGCGGTAGTTCGCGTCGGTGCCCGTCACGGTGTTGTCGGCGAGCGAACACGCGGAGAATCCCATCGGCGTGATGTTGCGCCGCAGCGCGTCGAGCGCCCGGTCGTAGCCGGTGGCTATCAGGGCGCGCTCCTCGGCGGTGAGCGCCTTCAGCGACTCCTGGCGAAAAAGCGTCGCCTGCCACTCGCCCGTCTCGCGCGCCGGCGGCAGGCCGCGCGGCGACGGCGCGCTCGGGATCACGCCGAAATGCGCCAGCCCCTCGAGAACGCCGTCCGCCATGATGGAGCGGGAGACGTAGACGGGCAGCTTCACCACCGCCTCGAAGAGCTCCGGCTGCGCGTTCTCGACCACGATGCCGGAGACGCCGGGCAGGAGAAACATGCCGTTGTCGTTGGCGGTGTCGCCCGCGACGAGCACCGCCTCGAACCGCAGGCCCAGGCGCCGGCAAAGCCAGGCGAGCGCGTTGCCCTTGTCGGCCGCGGCGGGAAGCACGTCGAGGAAACGCAGGCTGGAATAGATCACCACCACGCGCAGCCCGGCGTCGCGCAGCCGTTGCCGCAGCACCTCGATCTGCGCGGCGTCCGCGCGCGGCAGAAACCAGCTGGATTTATACGGATGAAGAAACTCGGGCGGCTGCCTCTGGATGCCCGGAGTCTCGCCGACGATACGCTCGACGAGCGGAAGATCCCATCCCTCGCCAAACTGCACCGAAAACTCTTCCGGCGAGCTCTCCTCGCGCACGTCGAAAAACTCGGTGCCCACGCCGCCGATGAGGTAGTCGGCGGCGGGCAGTTTTCGCGACGCGATCAGCGCGCGCATGTCGGCCACGCTCCGGCCCGAGTTATACGCCAGGCGCGGGCGACACGCCGGTGAAAGCGCTTCCCAGGTCTGCTTGAAACGGTGGGTCGACTCCGGGTTCCCGAGGAGCGTTCCGTCGAGGTCCGAGGCGAAGAGAGTGATGCGGCGGGGAGCGGGCGGGTTCATCGGTGCGGACCAGGTTTGCGCGGCGCGAACACCCATTATCGGGATTCCGTTTCGCGCGAACCGCGGAGCAAAATAGTGAACAAACCGCCCCAGAGCAGGATCGCAGGCAATACCGAGGACCACAGGCCGAGCATCGCGCCCATCGGGATGAGAAAAGTCAGGATCTGCCAAAGCAGGGCGACCGGCAGCCGCAGGAGGTCGCCGCGATGCTCAGCGCGATCAACCGCCTTCCACCCGCGGGGCCACCATCCGAAGGGCCCCACCTGGTCGTAGAAAGCCCGCAGCGTCGCCGTCGGCACCGCGCTCGTGAACAAGGTCCCGAGCACCGAGGCCAACGCGGAAACCGCCGCGATGAAACCGAAGCGCGCGGCCTCGTTCCACCCGGACGGCTCGCGCAGATAGACAAACAACGAGGCGCCAAACCCGGCCACGATGCCGAGCGCGAAGCCCGCGCCGTTGAAACGCGCCCAATACCAGCGCAGCGCGAAGGGCACGAGGAAGGCGGGGAAAAGCAGCATCACGATGTTCACCCACACGCCGATCACCGAGGCGCCGGCCAGCAACGCGATCGCCAGCCCCAGCGCCACGATCAGCACCGACGCGACATAGCCCGCCCAGACGCGCTCCCGCGGACCGGGTTGCCCGCGCCAGGCCTCGTAGATGTCGCGCACGAGGTAGGACGCGCCGGCGTTGATCGTGCTGTCGAAGGTCGACATCGCCGCCGCGAGCATCGCCGCGACGATCAGCCCGCGCACTCCGGTGGGAAAATAGTCCGAAAGCAGCACGCGCGACAGCAGCGTGTCCGCCGCGTCCGGCGCCGTGGCGTCGACCCCGAGCTTCACCGCCAGCACCGCGAAACCGAGCACGAGCGGCCAGCGGAAAGCGAAAAGCACCGTCCAGAGCATCGCGATCTTGCGGCATTCCGCGTCCGTCCGCGCCGCGTAGTAGCGCTGCGCCATGTAGGCGGAGCCGGCGCTGCCGCCCAGCCCTTCCAGCACGCCCTTTCCCGCCCACACGAGAAGGAACCAGCCAAAGGCCTCGTAGGGCGCCAGCGCGGGATCGCCGCCCGCGCGCGGCCAGAGGCTGTTCAACGCCGAGCCCGGCCACGCCGCGAGCAGCTCGGGCGTGATCAGGCCCGACGCCACCACGCCGACGTAGATCGCCGCCGCGCCAATGATGCCGGCCTGGAACACGTCCGTCCAAACCACGCCGTAAAGCCCGCCCACGAGGGTGTAGCCGAGCGCCACGACCGCCATGCCGATCGTGCATTGCAGCGGCGTGAAGGGCACGAGCTCGGCGAGAAAACGCCCGCTCGCGGTGAAGAAAAACACCGTCATCGCCACGGTGATCACCAGATAGGTGAGCGCCGCCATCAGTCGCGCCGCCCGGCCCTGCGCGCCTTCGCCGAAGCGCAGCAACATCCACTCCGCCGTGGTCATCACCGCGCTTCGCCGGTGCCACTTGCCCATGAAGGCGAGAAAGACGGCGATCGGCAGCACCACGCCCCCGCGCATCTCGATGAAGAAACCCTGCAGGCCGTAGAGATGGAGCAGCGCGACGAGCGTCATCGTGCCCGCGACGTCGAGGTTGCTCGACATGCCGGAGGCGCCGAGCGCCCACCAGGGCATCGCGCGTCCGCCGAGGAAATAGTGCTCGCCGCTCTGCCCGGCGCGGCGCGCGAGCGCGACGCCGATCACGGCCAGAATGACGAGATAGACCAGGACGATGAGATAATCGAGGGCGGCCATGGAGATCAAGAGGCGGAGCGCGAGCGGGGGTCGGGATCGCCCGCGGCCTGCATCGGCCGATCCTGCCGAAGCTGGTAGTCGAGCCCCACCGTGACGGTGCCGGCGCGCCGTTTGAAGATCCGCTGGAAAAACATGTTGTTCGGCACGAGCAGGGTCTCGGCCGGCCCGACCTCGAGCGTCGTGAAAAGCAGACTCAGGTCCACCACCTTGCCCCTCTCGCCGTCGCCGCCCATCAGCTCGACCTCGTCGCCGACGGCGAAGGGCTTGAACAAAACGAGGACGAACGCGCAGAGAAAATTGCTCAGGACGCTCCAGACCGCGACGAAGCCGATCGCCACCAGGCCCAGGATCGTGCCGAGCACGGCGAACAGGGTGTCGACCTCGAATCCCCAGCGGCCGAGCACGAGCATGATCGCCACCGCGAGAATGCCGTAGCGCAGCGTCAGTCGCACCGGCGCGAAGGCGAGCCGCGGCAGGTTGGCCCTCTGGGCGAAGGCCTGGATGCGCCCCCGCAGGCCGTTGAAAAGCAGGAGGGCGACGAGCAGAATGACCCCGCTCTGAATCAGGCGGAGAAGGGTTTCTTGATCGAGGAGATCCATGGTTTCAGGGGAGGGCGCTCGAGCGACGGCCAGTTGTATTTATTTTCTACCTACGGCCGTGCCGGGCACGTCGGCCGCCGGGCGCCGGGCGCCGGATCAATCGCCGTCGGTCCAGGGCTCGTCCCACTCCTTGTCGTCGAGCGTTACGGCGGCGACCGGCGTGCCCTCGACCGCGGCGATCAGCTGCTGCGCGATGCCGGTCCAGGTGAAGAGGCTGCGGGCCTTGTGCGCGCCCATGCGCGCGAGGCGTTCGCTCAGGCGCGGATGACGGAAGATCTTCGCCATCGCGATGCCGAGGTCCTCCCGGTCGAAGGGATCCGCGTAGAGCGCGTGCCGGCCGAACGAGATGGCCCGATAAAGGCCTCCGTGGATCGTCACCACGGTCGGCGTCCCCGAGGCCATCGCCTCGATCGCCGTCATGCCGAAAGGCTCGTAGCGGCTGCAAAGCACGAAGAGATCGGCGGCGCGGTAGTAGTCCGGCAGCTCCGCCTCCGGGATGAAGCTTCCGAAGCGGATGCGTTCGGCGTAGGGCGACTCGGCGGCGCGCGCCTGGAGTTTCTCCAATATCGCCGCCTCGCGGGGAGTCATCTGCTCCCCGCCGACCGCGAGATGGAGCACGGCCTCGGGCTCGCGTTTCGCGAGGACGCCGAAGGCGTCGATCAACAGATCGTAGCCCTTGTTGCGCGCGAGACGCCCCAGCGCGAGCACGACCTTGCCCTGGAACCCGAGCCGACGGCGGATCGCGTCGCGGCTGGCGGCGCCCACCGGATAAAAACGCGTGTCGTCGTAGCCGGGCGGGATCATCCGCACCTTCTCGGCGGGTATGCCGTAGTCCTGCATGATGAGATCGAGCTGCGGCGGCGTGGTCGCGACGACGAGCGAGCAGGCCTGGTAGAGGCGGCGCTCTTCGTTGATCCGCCGCGCGAAGTTATACTGTTTCTCGAACTTCTCCGCGTCCTCCGGGTAGTCGCGCTCCATCTGGCGCTGTTTCCAGAGGCCGAGCGAATGAGGCGTGTGAAGGTGCGGCGCGCGCAGCGCCTCCGCCACCGTCTGCGCGGCCATGCCCGCGTCCCAATAGTGGCTGTTGATCAGCTCGTAGACGAGACCGTGGCGCTTGATGAAACGCAGCGCCTGCACGCACCACTCGGCGAGCGAGTCGCAGAGATACTCCTTCGGGATGAAGGCCGCGCCTCCGCAGGGCACGCGAATGATCCTCACGCGCTCGGACACCGCCTCGAGCTCCGGCTGCGCCTCGAAGCGTCGCGTCCAGATGTCGACCTCGTAGCCCAGCTGGGCGATCTTCTTCGCGAGCTCGATCACGTAGACGACCTGCCCGCCGGTGTCGGCCGCGCCGAGCGGCGGCATCGCGGCGACATAGCCATGGGTGGAAATCATCGCGATGCGGCGGAGCGGACTGTCGGCGTGGAGCAAGGGTTCGGGCATAGGCAAAATAACGATCTCCACTTGCCCTCGAAAGCGCGGATTCCGCAACGCGTGCGCCCTTACAATTTCGTCAGGAATCGCCTGCCGTGATCGCAGTTGCTCCGACATCTGCGCCCTCGCTGCGCGCGAGATGGCGGCGAATTCGGAGCCGCGCGGCTTGCCGGGAGATGGCGCGCTCCGTCTCCGAATGGCGCCGCTAATCGCGTCCGCCCTCGGCCTCCACCCCAGAAAACACGCCCTCAAGCCGGCGCCAGCTGCACGCAGGCGCCGCAGTTCTCCAACACCCGCTTCGTCCGGCGCGCCTCGGCGTAAGTGACCGAAGGCAACACCACCGCCGGAGCCACGCGATACCAGCCCGCCATCCGGCTTTGCGCCTCGGGCCAGCAAAGGCCGAGGGCGGCGATCACCCGCTCCTTCGCCACACCCGAAGCGGTCTGCGGCAGCAACACCACCTTGAACTTCGGCGCGGGCGGCACGTTGGGGGCGGGCGTCGGCTTCTCCGGCTGCTCGCAAATCACGCGGAAACCCACCTTGTCCGACGCCCATCCCGAGAGCGCGGACCGGGCCACCAATCTCTCCAGGCACTCCTTTTTCACCCGCCCGTCGCCCCAGCTCACCCCCGCGGCCATCGCGAAACGAGACTCGTCGGACGGATTACCCCCGACCGCGAGCGGATCGTCGGACGCCAGGTGAAGCTTATACCGCGGCGAGTCGTCCACCCAGACCGCCACGTTGCCCACCATGTCCAGAAATCCCCATGGGTTCGGCCAGGCCGACAACGCCGCGCGCCGGCCCTTGCAACCAAAGGCCATCCGCCGCGTCCCGAGCAGGGCCTCGGCCCAAGAGAATTCGCCCGTCGCCACGTCCAGCCAGTTTTCATCCCCGGCCATGCACGCGTGGCGCCACTCCTCGAACGAAGGCAGGCGGCAGACACCCATTCCCTTCGAGGTGAGAACCTCGCAAAAACGCATCGCCGTCTCGGGCGTCATCCCCGCCGCCGGCAAATCGCCGTCGCCTTTGCCCGCCGCCTCCGGCCCCAAGGCCTCCCGCAACTGCGCGTTGGTGACGGGAAACAGGCTCATCTCGTAGGGCCGGCCCGGCACGGCCATGAACCGCAATCCCAGCGGTCCCTCCCGCTCCTTGAGCCGCCGCTGGGCCGCCGCCGTGCCCGGAAAAACGGTGCCGCCCAGCACGCGGAGCGTCTCGTCGTCCCTCACCCGGCCCACCAGCCAGGCGGAGACATCCGGCTCCGTCTCCTGCTCGATCAAGCGCCGCAACGTCGCCCCGCTTCGGATCTCGGCGGCCGCCTTCATCGGCACCGAGCCCAGACGCCGGCCGGCAAGCCAGCGGATCTCGGGCGACGCCGCCTGGTCCTCCAGCCGGCTCAACACGTCCTCGTCGTTGATCAAGCGCAGCGCCTCCGCGCGGATCTCCTCGAGCGGCGAGCGCATGGCCACGTCGCCGCGCGCCTCGTCGTCGCGCAGCCGGGCCAACGCGGCCGCGGCCACCTGCGAGGGCACGTCGGCCGCGGCGATCTCGCGAACCATCGCCGGAGACTCGATCCGGTTCAACGCCTCGAGCCTCACATGGAGGCTGCGATCCGTGCGAACGATGCGGTCCAGCGCGGCCGGGTCCTGGATGCGACCCACCAGCCTGACGCGCTCGGCCGGCAAGTTCTCGATCTCGATCAACTGAAGCAACGACTCCGGCGCGCTCACGAAATCCGTCAGCATGCGCCGCAAATCGGGGCTCGGCTCGCTGCGAAAAAGCGCCACGCACACCTTCTCCGCCTTGATGTGGCCGATGGCCCTCGCCCGCAGCTGCACGTTCGGATCCGCCCGCGCCACCTCGGCCCAAAACGCGTCGTCCGCGGCGTCCCCCAACGCGTCGAACAGCGCGCCCTTGAAGGCGTCCGTCGCGTTCGGGCGGTAGAGCTCGCACAACCGTTTTTCCCCCTTGAGGCCGACGATCGCCTGCGCGCGCAGCGCCTCGGGCAGCATGCGATCCAGCGCCAGACCCACCCGCCGCTCAGGGTCGGTGATCCTCGCGAGCGCCATCGCCCGCGTATCCGCATGGCGCCCGGTCCGCACCACCTCGACCAGCGTCTTTTGATCGTCCAAGGCCCGCACCGCCGCCTGCCGGACCTCTTCGGCCGCGTCGGTCAGCGCGAGCTGGCGCAGTCGCTGCGGGTCCGCCTGGGCCCCGCCCCGTTGGCCTTTTCGGTCGCTGTCATTCGACGCCCGCTTGGAAAAGAAGGAGAGCATGGCTCAACTACCCGACGACAAGCGGCATGCGAGAAGACCCACCGCGCATGTCCGCGGCCGGGACCCGCCCCCGGGCAGGCCCGGTCCTTCCCTGCAACGCCGTCAAATCGGGGTAAAATCCGAGGCTCATGAGCTCTTTAAAAGCCGCATTGCCGCAGGGCGTCAACCGGGGTTCAGGGAGCAGTTTTGCCAATGCCGCAAAAAGATGGCTTCACCCGCCGGGAGGCCCCCCGCCCAGCGGCCGGGTTTCGTGGCCGCCGCTTCGATTCGCGCCGCCCCTCCCCCGCCCCCATGCTGTCCGGTTTCGCCCCATGAAACTCTTCCGCTGCGACCACTGCAGGAGCCGGCTCTACTTCGAGAATCACACCTGCCTCGCCTGCGGGCGCACCGTCGCCTACCTCCCCGACACCGCGTCCGTCGCGTCGCTCGATCCCGCCGACGACCCCGCGCCGGCCACCCTCTGGCGTCGCCCCGCGCCCGCCGCCCCCCGACCTCGCTACCGCCTCTGCGCCAACTACACCGCGCATCAGGTCTGCAACTGGGCCGTCGCCGAGGGGGACGAGGAGCCGCTCTGCCTTTCCTGCCGGCTTACGCTCACGATCCCCGATCTCTCCGTGTCCGGACACCTCGAGGCCTGGTATAGACTGGAGACCGCCAAGCGCCGCCTCGTCCACGGTCTGCGCACGCTCGGTTTACCCGTTGAGCCGAAGACTTCTCCGGAAGATCCCGCCGGCCTGGCCTTCGCCTTTCTCGCCGATCCGGCCGATCCCGCCTCGCCCCGCGTGCTCACCGGCCACGCCGACGGCCTCGTCACGGTAAACCTCGCCGAAGCCGACGACGTCGAGCGCGAGCGCCGACGCGCCCGCTTTCACGAACCCTACCGCACGCTGCTCGGCCACTTCCGCCACGAGAGCGGCCACTACTACTGGGACCGCCTCCTTCGCGACGCCCCGCAGCGCCTCGCCGCCTTTCGCGCCCGTTTCGGCGACGAGCGGCTCGACTACGCCGCCGCCCTCCGACGCCACCACGCCGAAGGTCCTCCCGCCGACTGGCAGGCCCGCCATATCAGCGCCTACGCCAGCGCCCACCCTTGGGAGGACTGGGCCGAGACCTGGGCGCATTACCTCCACATGACGGACACGCTCGAAACCGCCGACGCCTGCGGGCTGCGCCTCCCCGCCGCGCGCCCCCCGCCCGCCGACGCCGATGATCCGTTCGTCGTCGTGATCGCGCGCTGGTTCGAGCTCGTCCACGCGCTCAACAACCTCAATCGCGGGCTCGGCCAACCCGACGGCTACCCCTTCGTCCTCTCCGATGTCGTGCTCGAAAAACTGCGCTTCGTTCACGACACCGTCGCCGCCGCCGGCTCGACGGCCGCCGAACCGCGCCGCAACCCGCGCGCCAGCAGCAGCGCCTCCACCACCAGCCAGCCCGCCAGCACGATCAACAGCAGCGCCACCCCCGCCTCCACATGATGCACGAATGCCGGCGGCTTCACGCCCTCCAGCCGGTCCACATGCGTGCGGATCATCAGCGACA
>CAMLNJ010000060.1 GCA_946481225.1 uncultured Verrucomicrobiota bacterium
CGAGACCTTCCAGAACCTCGCCGAATCCACCACCAACCTCGCCGGCCACTTCGAATCCGACACGCTCGACGTCCGCTTCACCGACGGCGCTCTTCCGCCCTCCCGGTTCCTGCACGCGTCCGCCCCGGCGGCGCCCGCGATTCAGGTCGCCGCGACGGTTCCCGCGCCCAATCCGCAGAAACCCGAGGCCGTGGACGCTCCCGCCGCTCCTGCCACCCCCGCCGCGCCCGTCGTCACCACTCCCGCCGCCACCGCTCCCGCTCCCGCCGCCACTCCCGCCCCGGACTCCGTCCGCCGCTGGAAAGGCCCGCGCCATCAGGGTCGCACCTTCTGACGCCGCCCCGGCTTTCGCCGCCGACGGGAAACACGCCCCAACCCGGGGTGTTTCCCCCGGCGACGCAAAGACGCCTTGCCGATGGCCCGCCTTCGACTTCCGTCGCATCGTTTAGCAATCCCCCCGCGACCCCGCGCGTCGTCGCCCTCCCCAGGCACCATGTCCAAGAACACCTCCTCCGCAGTCGCCGGATGCATCCTCGCGATCTTCCTCTCGGCGAGCTCCGCCATGGCGCAGACAACCCTCGCCCATTGGAATTTTGACGCGGGCGCGGCCGACACGCCCTTCGCCGCCCGCCCGGTCGACGACATCTCCGGCAACGGCTACCTCCTCCACGGCTACGACCCCGCCGTCGGCCCGAGCTATGGGACCGAAACCCCTTCCCGTTCCGGCCTGAGTTGCCACCTCAACGGCCAGCAGGACGCCTACACCGTCGACCCGGCGCTCAACGAGTGGGCCCCTTCGCAATGGACGATCGAGATCTCCGTCCGCCTTGATCAGATCGAAGGCTGGAACACGATCATCGGCCGCGACGGCAGCAAATCGCCCGGCGGCGCCAAGTCCGATTTCTATTTCCAGAACAACGGCACGAACGACCACTTCCGCCTCGATTTCGCCACCATGGACGGCTCGCGCTACGAGATCGAGACCCCCTACGTCGCGACCGCCGGCATCTGGTATCACTTCGCCTTGGTCTCCGACGGAAGCGCCGTCTCGATGTATGTCGATCGCGGCAACGGCGAGGGTTACGAGCTCGCCTCGTCCACCCCGCTCACCGGCGCCAACAACGCCCTCGCCACGAGCGGGGCCAACTGGACCTTCGGCCGCGGCTGGTATTCGGGCAAACACGTCGATCACATCAAGGGTGACCTCGACGACATCCGCTTCACCCAAGGCGCGCTCCCGCCCACGAGCTTCCTCCACGCCCGCCCCTCGGCCCTCGCCATGTCGAGGCTCGAGGCCGCCCGAGCCGACCGTGAAGTTTCGCTGACGTGGAACCTCCCGATGACCTCCCTGCGCCAGCTGAACCTATATCGGCACACGAGCGACGACGCCGCGGGACGCACCCTCATCGCGACGCTTTATCCGCCCGCGAAGATGTATCTCGACCAGGTTCCGGAGTCGAACGCCACCTACTGGTATTGGCTCGTCGCGGTCGACAGCGACGGGAAAAACGTCACCTACGGCCCCACCGCCACGAAGTCGGCGGCCGTGTGGACCCCCTAAGGCGCTGTCCGGCCAACACGCCTCCCTTTATTGCGCCACCCCACCCGGCCGACACGGCCGGGACTGCAAGGATTGGTGTAGCCACGGGCTGTATCGCCCGCGGGTTTGGCAAATGCTCCACACCTGATTTCAGCCTAGATCCGGCGATAGCGCCCCGACGAAAGATCGGGCAAGATGCTGAGACAGATGGTGATCGCGGCTATCGCCGGTTCCAGCGACCACCCTTGGGCGCGACGCCCCGGGCAAAGCGGTGGAGTAACGGAGATGTTTTCGCCCGGTGGACGCGCGGGTCCCTCCGCGCGTGGTTCGCGGTCCGCCCGCGAACCCAAACCACGGGCGCAGGGACGCGCCCATCCACCTTTTCGGATTCATAAACCACTGGATTCGAGATGCTCTCATGTTGTTACCTGAGAGGTTCAGGACCTTCCGGGTCAGGGGTGAATCGGGGGCGCGCCGCCCGCAGCCGAAGAAGCCAGGCTCTTCATCAACTGCTCCCGGTAGGCGGGCTGCAAATCGCGCAGCTTGTCGGCGTAGGCCCGGGCGGCCTCCGGATCGCGCTTCGCCCACTGTTGCACGATGTCCACGAGCACGATCGAGCGCTGCTCCGGATCGGTCACGCTGTTCGCCCAGCTCAGGGCGGTCTCCATTTGGTTTTCGACCAAAAAGGGGCTCGTCGCGAGCTTGGCGGCGCCACCGTCGAGCTCGGGCTCGGACTCGTGCTTGTCCAACCACGCGGACGCCGCGACGGGATCGTTCGCCACCCAGTTTTGCAGGGCCTCGTTGAAGGCCTGCGCGCGAACCGGGCCGGCGGGCATCGTCGACGCGTATTTCAGCAGCGACGCGGGGTCGTTGGAGCCCCAGCCGAGGATGAGTCCGTGCAAGGCCTCGTTGCGCGTCGCGGGATCGACGATCCCGGCGACCGCGCCGGCCGCCTCGTCCGGTCGGTATTGAGACCACGAATACATCGCCGCCCCGACCAGATAGCCCTTTCCTTCGACGGGGGCGTCGGCGGCGAAGCGGAAGGCTCCTTCGAAATCCGCCCGGCGCGCCAAGGCGGCGATCAACATGCGCCCGTAGTCGGACGCCGTCGCCTCGTCCGTCTTCTCGCACAAGGCGCGGATGGCCGCGGTGGTCTCGCCGGGGAGCGCCAGCCCCGCCTCGATCACGGCCTCGATCGCCTCGCGACGATTGGTCTCGAGGAGATTTTCGGCGGCCCAGGCGAGCGAAGCGGCGGGGTCCCGCCCCGCCCAGCCCTGGAGCGAGGCGACGACGAGGGCCTGGCGCGCGCGGAAATTGGTTTCCTGGCGGGCGAGCGCGAGCGCCCCTCCCGGGTCCGTGGCGGCGAGACGGCGCAGACACTCGGCCATGGCCAGCTCGCGGGCCGCGCTGGGACGCTGGCCGAGGAGCTCGGCCCAGCGAGTTAGCGGGTCGGCCGGCGCCGAGGCGGACCTGGCGGCATCGGCGAGGGAATCTCCGACGCCGCCGGACCGGATCGGCGCGGACAAGGCGGAGGCGCCGGGCGTGGCCGGCGCGACGACGGAAACGTTTTCCGATCGCCCGAAGATGGGATCGAAGCGCCCGGCAAGGTAGCCGATGGCAAGGAGCGCCACGGCGCCTGCCGCGGTTCCGTGGCGGATGGAGCGATGAGAGGGCATGGCTGGATTTCAGTTCAGGGCGCGGGTCGCTCGCTGGCGCACGTAGTCCGGCGGAGGCGCGGCTTCGGAATGCCCGCCCATCCCGATCGCGCCCTCGGCCTCTTGCCGGGCCAGCGCCTCGCGCGCCAGACGGGCCTCCTTCTCGCGCCGGGCGATCTCGCGATCGCTCCAGCGGATGTCCGCCTTTTTTTTCATTTCTCCGACGAAGCGGTCCCAGAAATCACCGATGTAGTTGTATTCTTTTTTGGCGATGATCTCGCGCTTTACCTCATCGAACGTCTTTTGGCGCTCCTCGCGCAGGCCGGTAAGGAGGATGACCTCGTAGCCGTCGAGGGTCTGCACGACGCCCGTCATGTCGCCGACCTTGCCCAAGGCGAAGGCGGCATCGCCGAAAGGGTCGTTTCCGGGGGCGTTGACGAAACCGCGAGGCGACCATCCCAGATCCCCGCCTCGGGAGCGGGTGAGGCTGTCCTCGCTGAGCTCGCGGGCCACGGCGGCGAAATCACCGCCGGAGCGGAGACGGACAAGCGCCTGCTCGGCATGCGCCTTGGCCTGGGCGTGCCGCGCGGCGTCGTGCTCCGAGGTGGCGATGAACAGGATGCGGCTCACGCGCCGCTCGTGTTGCTGACGATACTCGGCCGGGGCGGCCTGATAGAGCAGCCTGGCCTCCGTCTCGGTGAAACGGCGGCGCTCGGCGGCGCGATGTTCGTAGAGGCGGCGCACCGCCAGATTGTTCCAGCGAATGCGGGCGCGAACGCAGGCCATGGTTTTACCCTGCTCGGCTATCTCGGCCTCCGCCTCCGCCCGAGTCTGGCCGCGTTCGCGGAGTTTCTCGTCAAAGGCGGCGTCCACATCGGCCTCGGTGATGGTTATCCCATCGGCTTCCAGCTGCTTTGCGGTGAGCAGGCGCCCCACCAGAAGATTCAGCACGTCGTCGCGAAAAAAGTCGCGGGTCGCCGGCCGGGACGACTCGTCGTAAATCAGGCCTTTGCGCAGGCTCTCCGCCGCGTAGATATTAACGCGTTCGTCCGCCTCGACGATCACCTCGCGCTCCGTGATGGGCACGCCATCGACCGTCACAACGACCCGGTCAAGATCGAGGGCGGCGTCGGCCGCTTCGGCGGCGGGCGCGGGATTGGCGGCGACGGCGGATGGACCGGGCTCGGCGTGGAGGGCGAGGAAAGCGGAGGTCCCGGCAAAGACGATGAACGCCGGGGCGAGGCGGGGAAACAAACGAGGCATGGCGGGGCGGGGTGGAGGAGAAAGGGAGGAAACGACAGGGCGGTCGCCCGGCGGGGTTGATCCCGGACGACCGCCGAAGGAAGGGTTCACCCGCCGGTGCGGCGGGCGATCCGTGCGAGACGCTCATGGCTTGGCCCGAAGGCGCGCGCCGGCCCGGTCGACGCGTGCGCGATTGGGGCGCGCACGCGAGGAAACGGAGCGACGGGACGCCGGACCTACCACTGGGTGATGGTCTTGCAGGTATATTGAGCCGAGGCCGGACCGGGCGAACCGGAGGAGCCTTCCATCTGGAGATTGCGAATGATCCAGAAGTTCTTGTTGCGGAAGTTCGTGCCGGTGTGCTTCGCCCGCTCGCTATTGTTGATCAACAGGGACACCTGGACGTTGTTGGTGTCGCCGATGATCCAGCAATGGGCCTTGAAGACGGCGTTGGTCACGGAGCGATTCCTCGGAATCTCCTCCCATCCGCCGTCGTAGGTGTTCTGCCAGACATAGCTGCTGCCCTTCCACTCGGCGATGTCCACCTCGCCGGTCCAGGCGCCCTCGGTGGTCATCCAAAAGGCGGGCCAGACGCCGCGCACGGGGTTGGAATGGATGCAGGTGGCCTGCGCGCCCATGGTGGTGTCGCCGCCCCAGACCTTCGTCAACACGGTGCTGTAGGAGCCGCCCGAGTTGTATTTCTTGCCGTTGGAGCCGGGCTGGGTGGCCTTCATGACGTCGCCGCCATGCGTCATGTAAACGTTGCCGTTGTGGGTGCGACCCCACGGGTAGCCGATGTTCCAAGCGGCCTGGACTTGAGCGAAGCCGAACAGCCCGAAAGCGAGGGCGGCCAGCAGGGTTTTGGTGCGTTTTTGCATGTGTATGTGTTTCTCCGCCGGGAGGGTTGGGGGTAATTGACCGGCAGGGCCGAGGCGGAGAGGAGGCCTGACCGGTCAAGGAGGACGGCGGACGACGCGAATGCGCCTTCGGCCAAGACCGGTCGGGGAAGAGACCGGCGAAAGAGGAACGAAGCAGTTTCGCGAGAAAGAGCCTCGGGGCGCGCATCCCGGAGAAATTCCTCCTGACGCTGAAAACGCGGAGGAGCGCCTGCGATGGCGGAGACGTAAATCGGCTCCACGAAGCGGCCGTCCACGCGGGGGATGACCGCCGATCATCGCTCACTCATCCGTGCGACGAGGCGCTCGCGCCTGCCAACGGGTGAGGTTTTGCAGATGGGGCTGGGGCCCGAAAGCGAGGGCGCTCGACAGCGATTGGAGGCTTCTGTGCATGTTTGGGGTATTCTGGCGTTGGAGTTTGGGGCGCGGGTCGGCCACCCGACGTGCGGATGGCGACCTAAGCTGACCAGATATCGACGAGGGGTAGCGGCGACATCGCGGCAGAATCAAAAGAGGGGCATCCTCGCAGGCAAGAACGGGCGTATTTTGACGTATAACAAGGCTGGGTAAAAAACCTTATAAATCCTCTCTCATCGCGAAGCAGCGAGACCGAGGGAAAAGCGTTTTTCGGCGCGGCCGCAAAAGGAGCGATTCTGCTCAACCTCTCGCCAGCCCCGGCGATAGCCCGTCGAAAGATCGGGCAAGCGGCCGACGCGATCAGCAGATGTTCAGCAGGGTGCTCGAGACGAGTCGCGGCCCTCGACGGAGGGAGAAGACGAGAAGACGGGGAACACGGCGAAACGCCGCGCCACCACGGGCGGGAGCACGGGGATGGCGGGCGGGAAAAAGCCGCGCGCCGCGTTTGCGACGCGACGCGCGGGAGGCGGGAGGTGTGTCACCCGAGGTGACACGGAGCGCGTATCAAGGCGTGGCGGTGACGTTGTCGTAGGTCGCGGTGCAGACCGTGCCGTCAAGGTGGCTAGTCACGCAGAGGCCGAGCTGGACGGCCGTGGCCATCGTGATCGCCGTGGTCGAGCCCACCTGCGTCCAGGCGGATCCATCGGCCGAGTAATAGGCGGCGAAGTTGTTGCCCGTCCGCACAACGCGGACCCAGCGCGGAGCGGTGACGCCGGATACCACGGTGGAGGCGGTCGAGCCGCCGGTGGTGGTGCGGCGTTGGAAAACAACACCGACACCCGGGGTGACGTATACCGCCGCAAAGCGGGAATTCGCGGCCGTGGACTCGCGATACATCACGCCGGCCTTGGCGTCCGTCGCGGTGTTTTCCACCGAGGCGACGCGGGCGACGATGGAGCCATCGCCACTGCCGGCCTGGTAGACGTAGCGGAACTCGTCGGCCGTGCCGGCGATGTCCGCGCCGGAACCGTTCACCGAGAAGGTGGTGCCGTTGACGCTGGCCGAACCGGCCGCGGCCACCGCGCCTATGTCGGCGGACGCCCAGGGGCTGGGCACCACGGTCGCGAGAGCGGCGACTTGGGCGTCGGTGAGGGCGGTGCTATGGACGCGCACGTCATCCAGGCGGCCGGAGAAGCGCGGATCGGCGGAGAACTGGCTCTTACCGAGATAATTGTATTTCGCGCCGAGGTCGACGGGGTTGATGGTGATGGACGCGTTCGTCGCGACCACCTCGCCGTTGACGAAGAGCTTGGCGGTGTTTCCGGAGAGCGTGACCGCGACATGCACCCAGCTGTTCGTCGGCAGGGCCCCGGTGCGGGTGACATTCTGCTCGGTGCCGTTGTTTTTGATCCCGAAACGCAGGCCGCTGCCGTTGTGAGGCGTCAGGAACATGTAGCGGTCGGTGCCGTCGCCGAAGTCGAAGATGCGCTGCCAGTTTCCACCGCCGTTCCAGTAGACCCAGGCGGCGAAGGTGAAGTCGGTGCCGCTGGCGAGACGGGGCGAGAGCTGGATGTAGTCGTTGGCGCCGTCGAGGTTGATGGCGCTGCCGATCTTGCCGGTCGTGAAGGCCCGGGCGCCGATCTGCATGCCGTGGTGTCCGTTGCCGGAGGAGTCCTGGGCGTTGTTCTCAAAAGAGAGGAGCGCGGTGCCGGTGCCGCCGTTATCGGGCATCTCCTGTCGATGGCTGAGGGGCGAGATCTTGTCGCGATAGCTCACGCCGGCCGCGGTGAGCGAACCGTCGTCCCAAGCGACGCGACGCACGTCCTCGACCCAATTGTAGACCGCGTAGCGCTCCACGAAGTAGGCGTTGTCGAGCATGTTCAGCATGGCCGCGACGGTGGCCTGCTGCTGCGCGGCGGTCGGGTCGGCGCAGGTGGTCCAATTGGCGCCGTTGTTCCACTCGGTGATCCAGATGGGCTTCCGATGGGTGTCGTAGATGCCCTTGAGAAAGTTGTAGAACTGGTTGGCCGCGCCGGCGGCGTCGGACGCGGTGCCGTAGCAACGGTAATAATGCACGGCGACGAAATCGACGCGTTTGTTCTCCGCCGCGGTCTGCGTCATGAAAGAGTTGAGCCAGCCGAGACCGCCGTCGGTGGGCGCGGGCGAGCCGACGCGAAGGCCGGTGCCGAGGAGGTCGGGCCAGGACCAGACCGCATCGCCCACGGCGATGTTGGACTGGTCGGCCGAGTCGGGCTCGTTGTAGCCGAGGAGCGTATTCACGCCGCGGACCTTCCAGTCCTGCCCGAGGCCGGGCCACCAGCGCTCCTGGCGGATGGCCACATACTCTTTGTCGAGGGTGGAGTTCTTGCTGATGTTCCAGTTGTAGTCCCACTGGTTGGCCAGCTGCGAGCTGGGGTCGCCGGCGACGCCCTTCTTGCTCGTCCAGCGCCACGGGAAGACGCGCACGAACTTGATCGCGTTGTCCAGGCCCGAGGGCAGCACCGGGATGTCGATGTCGCCGTCCTGCGCGACGTAGTTGCGGCTCACGCCGGTGCCGTTCTCCTCGACCGCCACGGTCGCGACGTAGCCGCGTTTCAGGCGGATCGAGCTGATGGCGTTGGAGAGCGTGCCGAGGGCGGCGGCGTTGTAGGCTGTGTATTGAGAAAGTTGCGACGAGGCGCCGGAGAAGTTGGCGCCGTCGTAGACCGTGAGCGGCGCGAAGGTCGGCGCGTGCGGGATCACGACCGCGCCCTGGCCGTATTGCACGACACGCACGTTGGAATCGAGGACGGCGTTGGCGCCGTTGACGCGCACGCGCGGGAGGAAGGTCGAGGCGACGGTCGAGGGGGCGATATTATCGAGGAAGAACCAGGCGTCGGCGGTGTTGAGATGGATGGTGCTGCCGGAGATCGGGTCGCCGGTGCCGGTCACATGCAGCTCCGACACGCCGGTGAGCGTGGCGGTGGTCGAGGCGAGGGTGGACGTCCGGTGGATGTCGTCGCTCACGTTCAAGGTCTGGCCGAAGGCCAGGGGCGCGAGGGCGCCCATGGCGAGGAGGAGCAAGGCTCCGCCCCGGAGGGAATGATTGGGCATGGGGTTGGATATTAGGGTTTCAGCGGACGGATGGGGGGATCCGAGGGGGTTCCGCTGAAAGGCAGGGTTACGCTCCGCGTCGTCGGCCTACAATCACGGGGTTGTTTTTACGTATACCAAAACAGGTCTCAGCCAGACTTTCGCAGGGTCACCCCGTGCGGACAGGTCCCGTCGATTCGCACGAAACCATCCTCACAACGCGGACACCACGCGCACACCCCGGGAGAGAACGTCTTTGGCGCCGCCAGCAACTCCGTCGGCGCGAGCTCGCCCCGCCCCGCGGCCGCTTCCGTCGCCAGCACCCGCTCCAACTCCGGCCGCGCCAGCGCCGTCGCCCTGTCCGCCTGGCGTGCGAAAAATTCCGGCAAACCCTCCGGCCTCGCCGGATAAATCGCGTCGCGCAGCGTGTCCCCGGCCGCCGCTCGCGCGGTCTCCCGGGTGCCGGCGGCCAGCGCCGCGGCCAAGGGAGAAAATTCAAACGCGAGCGGGCGCAACAACGCCGCCCTCAAACGAAGCGCCTGCGGCGGCAGCAGCAGCGCGCCGAACATCAGGCTCGTCCGCTCCTCCTTCCGCGCCGGATGCAATCTCCCATGCACGTTCCACGCCTCCACCAGGGAGAACACGTGGGCGAACGACAGCCATGCGAGCAACAGCCACCAGGACATCTGCGAAGACGCCGGACCGCGCCAAGGTGCGAATACTTCCCCCGGCGACTCCGGCACGAACCATTCGCCCAGCAGACCGATCGAGATCGCCGCCCAGCCCGCTACCTGAAGCGTGTTCATCACCGCGATCCCGCGCGTCCGGCGCAGCGCGGAAGCCAGGCGGCGCCGGGCCCGCGCCACCGAGAATCGCCGACGCCACCACGCCGCCAGCTCCGCCTCGCGCCGCGCTTGCGGCAAAGGCCCCAGCCGCTCGGCCAAAGCCCGTAACGCCCGCGCGTCGAACGCCTCGGTCAGCGGAACAAAACGACCGCCGCCGATCCAAATCCAGCCGCCTCGCGCCTCCACCCCGGCCACGTCCTCCCATCGAACCGCGCGCAAAAGCTCGGGGCGAAACGGCGGCCGCGCCGTCGAGACCGCGGGCACGTTGCACAAGCCCTCGCCGGAAAAACTCGCCGGCGAGTCCGACAACGAAAGCGTCCACGCCCACGGCCAGGGCGGCGACAAATGCCAGCTCGCCTGCGTCATGTTCGCGCCGCCGCCTGCTGGAAGCCCGCTCTTTCGACGCAGGCACGCCCACGGCCCCCTCCACGCGGAAAGAAGCAGGCGCTCCCGCCGCCCTCCGCCGACGGCATCCAGCAGATAGAGAGCCCAAAACATCCCGACGACCGACGACCACTCGGACATGCTAGGCGCCGCCGGGTCCGTAACGAACCATTGGATACAAATCGCTTCGCATCACGCCTCGCGCCCGGTCATCCTGGCCCAAAATTTCTTCGCCACGCC
>CAMLNJ010000061.1 GCA_946481225.1 uncultured Verrucomicrobiota bacterium
GAAGCAGGCGACCCAGGCGGTGCCGGTCATGTAGGCGAGTTGGAAGAGCGCCCACTTCCAGCCGCCGGTCTCGCGCTTCACCACGGCGATCGTGCTGATGCATTGCATGGCGAAGACATAGAAGATCATCAGATTCAGGCAGACGAGCGGCGTAAACAGCTTCGAGCCGTCGCGGCGCTCGGCGGCGCTGATGGCGGCGCGCAGGCGTTCGCGGCTGGCGACTTCGTCGTCGTCCTCCTCGACGGCGAAGATCACGCTCATCGAGCTGTTGAACACCTCGCGGGCGGCGAAGGACTGGATCAGGCCGATGCCGATGCACCAGTCGAAGCCGAGCGGCGCGATGAGCGGTTCGATCACGTGGCCCGCGCGGCCGGCGTAGCTGTAGGCGAGCGGATCCTCGGCATAGACGACGTCGGTTCCCGAGCCGGGGCCGGAGACGGGGCGCTTCTCGGGCGGCTTCGGGTAGTTGGCGAGGAACCAGAGCACGATCGAGAGCGCGAGGATGACGGTGCCGGCGCGCTTGATGAAAACGAAGCCGCGTTCCCACATCTGGATGAGCACGTCGCGGAAGCGCGGCAGGCGGTAGGGCGGCAGCTCCATGATCATGAGCGGAGGCGCGCCGCGCAGGAGCGTTTTCTTGAAAAACCAGGCGAAGGCGAAGGCTCCGATCGTGCCGAGCGAATACATGAGCAACATCAGGCCGACTTGCGTGAGGACGGGCACCTCGGTGGTGCCGGCGATGGCGGCGATGAGCAGCAGGTAGACCGGCAGGCGCGCCGAGCAGCTCATGAAGGGCGCGACGAGGATGGTGACGAGGCGGTCCTTCGGTTGCTCGATGGTGCGCGCGGCCATGACGCCGGGAATGGCGCAGGCGTAGGAGCTGAGGAGCGGGATGAAGGATTTTCCGTTGAGGCCGACCTTGCTCATCACGCGGTCCATGATGAAGGCGGCGCGCGCCATGTAGCCGGTGCTTTCGAGGAAGCCGATGAAGAGAAACAGAATCAGAATCTGCGGCAGAAAGATGATCACTCCTTCGACGCCGGCGATGGCGCCGTCGAGCACGAGGTCGTGCAGCGTGCCCTCGGGGATCAGTGCGGACACATGGTCGGAGACCCATGCGACGAATGTCTCGATCCACCCCATCGGAATACCGGCGAGGGTGAAGATGGCGAAGAACATCGCCGCCATGATCGCGGCGAAGATGACCCAACCCCAAAGCGGGTGTGTGGCGACGGCGTCGATCTTGTCGCTCAGCGCGAGGGAGGATTGCGTGGCGTGGGTCTGGTCGGTGCCGGTGGGCGGGATGACGACGTGTTGGACGAGTTTGCCGATGGCGTCGTAGCGCGCGGAGACGAGCGCGCCGCTCCAATCGGTTTTATCGACGGTCCAGCGGGTCTTCCATGTGTCGAGGATCTTGGCGGTCGGGTCCGAAAGCGGCATGGAGCCGGCTACGCGCAGCGGATCGGGGTCGGTGAGAAGGAGCAGGGCTTCCGCGCGGGCGATGAGCGGGGCCTTGGCGTCGTTGGCGATGAGCGAGGACTGCAGCTCGGCGACGGCGGACGCGAGGGCGGCCGGGATGTCCCACGCGTGGCGCGGGAGCGGGAGATCGTGGCGCGAGAGGGCGAGCTTCAGCTCGAGCAGGCCTTTGCCGTGGGCGGCCTCGCAGGGGATGACCGGGATGCCGAGCTCGTGTTCGAGGCGGGCGATGCGGATGTCGAGACCGGCCTGCGCGGCGAGGTCCATCATGTTGAGCACGAGGACGACGGGGCGGCCGAGATCGAGGATCTGGTGGACGAGGTAGAGGTTGCGCTCGAGGTTGGTGGCGTCGGCGATGCAGACGATGCGGTCGGGCATCGGCGTGTCGGCGCGGCGGCCCAGGAGCACGTCGCGCGTGACAGCTTCGTCGGGCGAGCGAGCGGCGAGCGAATAAGCGCCGGGCAAATCGATGAGCGTGAGCGGCTGGCCGTGCTGGGTGTAGGCGGTGCCGACCTTGCGCTCGACCGTGACGCCGGGGTAGTTGCCGACCTTTTGTTTGAGACCGGTCAGGGCGTTGAAAAGAGTGGATTTGCCGCAGTTGGGATTGCCGACGAGGGCGTAAACGGGGGCGCGATGGGAGGAGGCGGTGCTCATTCGGCGATCTCCACGAGGGCGGCTTCGGACTTGCGGAGGGAGAGACGGTAGCCGCGGACCTGGATTTCGATCGGGTCGCCGAGCGGGGCGGTGCGCACGAGCGTGACGCGCGTGCCGGGCAGCATGCCCATCTCACGGAGGCGAGTGAAGGCGGGGCCGGTTTGCGGATAGGCGCTGATCGTGGCGGAGGCGCCGACGGCGAGTTGGGCGAGCGTCATAAAGCGAGGAGCAGGGAGCGTGGAGCGAGGAGCCGGAAGAAAGAGGGAGGGGCGTGGCGGCGATGTCGGCCAGACCTGGTGGTCTGGCCGCCCGACCAGCGGTCGGGCCTACATGGGGCGTCAGGCTCGCAGCCCCGAGGGCTCCACTAAGATGGCTGCGGCGGCATCGTGGCTGAGGGCGAGGCGGCAACCGTTTACCACGCAGATAAAGGGGCCGCGACCGCCGACTTTGGTCACGAAAGCGCGTTCGCCAAATCCCATCTCCCGAACACGTTGGCAAAAGGCCGCTTCCCCTGTGAGGGTGCACACGCGGCCCGAGCTGCCCGCAGGAAGCTGGCAGAGCGGCAAAGGCTCGGGACGAAGGCGATCGAGGGCGGCGGAATGCACGGGATCGCGAGCCAAATAAGACTGAGTCTCACTGTCAACTGTCGGGCTATGCGGGTCCTGCGCAGAAGGAATCTGGCGGCGGCGGACTGCGTGAAGGGCTGGCGCCGGAGCCGAGGCTGGGCTTGGGTTCGCGCCTTTTTCCGCATGGCGATCTCCGGTCGAGAGGCATTTCCGAAAGCGCGACGGCTCACGTGGCTTTGCTATGGGGCGATGATGTGCCTGGCGATCGGGCTCAATCTGCTGCCGGTGTTTCTGACGACGCTGAGCGAGCTCCACGGCGGGGCGGGCGGCTTGAGCGGCGAGCAGCTCGGGCGTTTGGGCGCGGCGACCTTCGCGGGCTTGGTGGTGGGCATTTTGGCGACGGGGCCGCTGGCCGACCGCTGGGGCGCGAAGCCTTTTGCGCAATTGGGCAACGCGCTGATCGCGGCGGCGCTGGCCGCGGCGGGCTTGGCGCCGAGCTACGGCGTGCTGGGCGTCGCGCTTTTCGTGCTCGGGCTGGGCGCGGGAATACTCGACATGGTGTTGAGCCCGGTGGTGGCGGCGCTGAATCCGGCGCGGCGGGCGGCGGCGATGAACTGGCTGCACTCGTTCTATGCGGTTGGCGCGGTGGTGACGATCCTCGCGGGCACGCTGGTGTTGCGGGCGGGTTTCGGTTGGCGGGCGGCGTGTCTCGTGCTGGCGCCGCTGCCGCTCGCGTTGATGGCGGCGTTCGGGCCGCTGCGGTTTCCGGCGATGAGCGCGGAGGGCGGGGTGCGGACCCGGTTGCGGGATCTGTTGCGCGACCGGTGGTTCTGGGGAGCGCTCGCGGCGATCTTTCTCGGCGGGGCGACGGAGCTGGGCATGGCGCAGTGGTTGCCGGCCTACGCGGAGACGACGCTGGGTTATCCGGCCTGGGCGGGCGGGGCGGCGCTGCTGGCTTTTTCCGTGGCGATGGCGCTCGGGCGCATGGTCGTGGGCGCGACGGAAGGCCGGATGGATCCGCACCGCGTGATGGCGTGGGGCTGCGGGCTGTCGGTGCTGCTTTTCCTCGTCGGTTCTTTCGCGCCGTGGGCGGGCGTGGCGCTGGCGGGCTGCGTGGCGGCGGGTTTCACGGGGAGCTGCCTGTGGCCGACGATGCTCGCGGTGGCGGCGGATCGGCATCCGGAGGGCGGGGCGACGATGTTCGGCGCGCTCGCGGCGCTGGGCAACGCGGGCGGAATCGTGATGCCGTGGGTGGTCGGCGCGGTGGCGGATGTGAGCGACCTGCGCTGGGGCCTCGCGGTGTCGGCGATCGCGCCGGCGTTGATGCTGCCGCTGGTGCTCGGGTTGCGACGACGCCGAGGGCCGCGATCCAGCTGTAGTGGATAAGGAAATACGAGTTGCGCCGACCGGACCAATGTTCGTATTACGAACATTGGCCCGGTGGCCGGTTGTCAGGGTTTTGTCAGGCTATCGAATCGACGGAGGGCGGGGCGCATAAGCGGGTGGATTCACCCGACTTTCATGCACTCCTTATTTGTTCGTTCGTCTTTTTCCGCCGCGGCATTCGCCGCGTTTTTCGCGGCGCTGCCGCCCGTTCTCGCCGCTCCCGCACTTGCCGCCACGCCGGTTTCCGCGTCCGCGGAAGAGGCTAAATCGATCGCGGTGGAATCGCGGATCAAGGCGGCGACGGTGTATCCGGATCGCGCGGTGGTGGGCCGGGCGGGGAAAGTTCGCGTGAACGCCGGCGTGAGCGAGCTGGTGTTCGCGGATCTGCCGCAGGGGATGGCGGACGAGTCAGTGCAGGTGTCGGCGCGCGGTGCGGTGGCGGCCAGCTTGCTCGATGTCGCGGTGCGCACGCGTTTCGAGAGGGTCGAGCCCGACGCGCGGCTGCGGGCGGCGGCGGAAAAAATCGTCGAGCTTCGTCGCAGGGAGCGCGCGTTGAACGACCAGGGCGGGGTCGTCGCTTCCCAACGCGTATTGTTGGGAAATATCGAGCAGGCCTACCTCGCGCCCGTGGCCGCGTCGTCGGAGGCGAATATGCCCGGACGGCTTTCGCTGGAGGACTACGCGAAGTTTCTCGGCTTCTCGGCTGAGCAGCGCGAACGGATCGAGAAGGAGGCGCGAAAACTCGACGATGCACGCGTGGCGCTGGCGGATGAAATCACGGCGGCGGAGAAGCAGTTTGCCGAACTGCGCGGCGCGCAGCCGGGCGCCAAAGCGACGAAAAAAGTAACGGTGCGCCTTGCGACGCCGGCGGCGGGCGAGTTGGAAGTCATGCTCGGCTACGCGTTGTCCGGCGCGAGCTGGACCCCGGCCTATGATGCGCGGCTGCGCAGCGGGGATCGGCAGGTGCAGCTCGATGCCTTCGGCCTCGTGCGTAACCGCACCGGCGAGGACTGGCGCGACGTGGAGCTCACGCTGTCGACCGCGCGTCCGGGGCTCGGTGGCGCGGCGCCGGAGATCGCGCCTTGGCTGGTGGATGTGCCGGAGTGGGCGAAGGGCTCGTCGTCGGGGTCGTCGTTGTTCGGCTTCTCCAAGAAGCCCAAGCGGCCGGATCCCAGCGCGACGGTGATCGGGCAGGAGGGGACGCTGAGTCCAGGTGCCGTGGATGGCTTTGGCGTGGCGGCGTCGGGCATGGCGTTGTCGGCATCCGGTCTGCTCGCGAGGAGCGTGCCCGAGGAGCCGCAGCCGACGGTGGATGCGAACTTTGCGCTGGCCGCGCCCGAAAGCGCGGCGACGAGCGCGAGTTTCCGAATCGCGACGCCGGTGACGCTGGCGAGCGACAACACCCCGCAGCGCGTTCCGCTGGGCGCGACGAGCTTCGCGGCGGAGCTGAGCTACGAGGCGGCGCCGAAACGGCAGGAGGCCGCCTACCTCGCGGCAAAGGTGAAAAACAGCGGCGAATCGCCCTTTCTCGGAGGGAGTCTGAACGCGTTTCTCGACGAAACCTTCGTGGCGGTCTCGCGGCTGGATACGACGATGCCGGGCGAGGCCTTCACGCTGCACCTCGGCGCGGACGAGGGCATCTCGGTGCGGCGCAAGGTCGTGTCCCGCTTCACGGAGGACACGGGAATCGCGAGCCGGGGCCGGCGGACGAGCTACGACATCGTGATCACTGCGGTGAACCACAAGCGCACGTCGGAGCGGCTGACGGTGCGCGACGTCGTGCCGGTGGCCCGGGACGAGAAGATCGTGGTGAAGCTGCTCGCGCCGGCGGAGCGCGAATTGCTCAAGGCGGAGGACGCGTCCGCGCAGCCGCCGAAAGCCGGCATCGCGCGCGACGCCGAGGGACGGCTCGAGTGGCGGCTCGACTTGAGGCCCGGCGAAAAGCGCGAGCTGCCGCTGAAATTCAGCATCGAGCATCCGGCGGATTTGCCGGTGACCGGGGTGGATTGATCGGGTTGGCCGCCCGAGGGCGGGGGAAGATGGAGTTTTTAACCACGGATGAACACGGACAAAGGCCGAACCATGGACTGATTTTGTCCGGGCAAAATCCGCGCGCTCCGTGGTCGATGTCCGGGTCGTTTTAACGCGCTTTTTCGGCGGGGTTGCGTTGGCGCGGGCGTGGGTGCATGGGTGGCGGTCTTTCTTTTCATGAAGGTCGTGGTCCTTTGTTCCGGCGGCATGGATTCGGTGACGGCGCTGCATCGCGCGGCGCGGGAGCATGTGGTCGTGGCCGCGATATCGTTCGACTACGGGGCGAAGCACTCGGCGCGTGAGCTGCCGATGGCGGCGGCGAACGCGGCCGCGCTCGGGGTGCGGCATGAGATCGTGAATCTCGATTTTGCGAACCGGCTGTTTTCGTCGGCCTTATTGAAGTCCGGCGGCGAGATCCCCGAGGGGCACTATGCGGCGGACAACATGAAGCAGACCGTGGTGCCGTTCCGGAACGCGGTGTTTTTGAGCATCGCGTGCGGTTTTGCGGAGAGCGTGGGCGCGGAGGGGCTGGTGATCGCGGCGCATGGCGGCGATCACGCGATCTACCCGGATTGCCGGGAGGACTTCATGGCGGCGATGGGCGAGGCGATGCGGCTCGGCACCTACGCGGGCATCCGGTTGCTGCGGCCTTTCATCGCGATGGACAAGGGCGGGATCGCCGCCGAGGGAGCGCGGCTGGGCGTGGATTTTTCCAAGACCTGGTCCTGCTACAAGGGCGGCGCCCGCCACTGCGGACGCTGCGGCACCTGCGTGGAGCGCCGCGAGGCGTTTCTCGCCGCCGGCGTGCCCGACCCGACCGACTACGAGCATCTCGATCCGTTGCCGGCGGCGCCGGGGTCGGGCGACGAAAACCGACCAGCGGTCGGTTCTACATCGAACCAAGGCGGAGCATGCTGATCTCCGAGACCTTCTACTCGCTGCAAGGCGAGGGCGAGCTGACGGGCGTGCCCTCGTTTTTCATCCGCACGAGCGGGTGCAATCTGCGCTGCGCCTGGTGCGACACTCCCTACGCCTCGTGGAGGCCCGAGGGGACGGAGCGCACCGTGGCGGAGCTCGTATCCGAGGCAAAACTACACCCGGGGAGGCACGTGGTGCTTACGGGCGGAGAACCGATGATCGCTCCGGAGCTGCCCGCGCTCGCCGCGGCGCTGCGCGCGGAGGGGTTTCACATCACTATCGAGACGGCGGGCACGATGGCGCCGCCGGCGGGGCTGGCCTGCGATCTGGCCTCCATTTCGCCGAAGCTCGCCAACTCCACGCCCTCGGCCGAGACGGCGGGCGCGGGTTGGGCGGCGCGGCACGAGGCGACGCGCCGCCGTCCCGAGGTGTTGCGGGCGTGGCTCGACGCGGGACACGGCTATCAGCTGAAGTTCGTGGCCGCGGCGCCGGCGGATCTCGACGAGATCGCGGCGACGGTGGCGGAGATCGGCCGGCCCGTGCCGGCGGCGAAGATTCTCGTGATGCCGGAGGCCCGGACCTTGGAGACGATGCGCGAGCGGGCGGCATGGCTCGGGGAGGCGTGCAAGGCGCGGGGCTGGCGCTACGCGCACCGGCTGCACGTCGAGCTCTACGGGAACCGGCGCGGGACCTGAGCGTCGGACTTCGCGAGATCATGGCACGGCGGAGGAGATTTTATCTGCGGGAGCAGGCGCGCGAGAGATTGCGGCTGGCGCGGGAGGCGCTGCGCGAGCATCCGCCGGCGAAAAAGCTCTCGGAGGAGATCGCGGCGTTGCGCGAGCGTTTCGGGGAGGGGCCGCTGAGTCTTGGCGAAGTGGTGGGAGTGCTGCAGGGGCGGGCATGGACCATCGTGCTGATCCTGTTGGCGCTGCCGTTTATCACGCCGATTCCGCTGCCCTTTCTGTCGACGCCCTTCGGGCTGGCCATCGGTTTGATTTCGCTGCGGCTCGCGCTCGGGCAGCGGCCTTGGCTGCCTGCAAGCCTGCTGGCGAAGCCCCTGCCTCCCGGGTTTTTTGGCAAGGTGTTGAAGTTCGCCGGCGGCTTGTTGCGGGTCTTGGAAAAATTGCTGCGCCCGCGGCTCTCCTGGCTGGCGGAGGTCCCGCTTTTTGTGCGCCTGCACGCGCTGATGATGCTGGCGGGCGCGGCGGTGTTGCTGCTGCCGCTGCCGGTTCCGTTCACCAACGCGTTTCCGGCGTGGATGATCGTGTTTATCGCCGGCGGCCTGCTCGAGCGGGACGGCGCGGCGATCGCCGCCGGCTATGGCGTGGGAGCGGGCGGCGTGGTGTTTTTTTATTTTCTCGGCGAAGCCGCGGTGAAGCTGCTGAACGCGGTGAAGGACTGGTTCGCGGGACTGTTCTGAGGCCGGCGATCCGGGTGTAGGCCAGACCGGCGGGCTGGCATTCCGGAAAGCCCGACCAGCGGTCGGGCCTGCACCAAGCACGGAACAGCGGGGCGGCGCGGACGGAGCCGTGCCCTCCAAATGGATCTCAAGCCACGGGTTCGAGTTTGGGCTTGGCCGGGAAGAGGAGCGAGGCGACGACGGCGCTCGCGAGGACGCCGCCGATGATGCCGAGCGAGGTGTCGATGGGGAATTTGCCGCCGAAGGCGTGGTCGAGCCACACCATCTTCAGGCCGACGAAGACGAGGATGATACCGAGGCCGTATTTGAGGAGGTGGAACTTGTGCATCACGCCGGCGAGGAGGAAGAACATCGAGCGCAGGCCGAGGATGGCGAAGATGTTGGAGGTAAAGACGACGAGCGGCTCCTTGGTGATCGCGAAGATCGCGGGCACGGAGTCGACGGCGAAGACGATGTCGGTCATCTCGACGCAGGCGAGGCAGACGAAGAGAGGCGTGATGTGGAGGATGCCGTGCTTGCGGACGACGAAGCGCTGTCCCTCGAAGGTGGGGGTGACGGGGAACCAGCGCTTCAGGGCGCGGATGAGGGGATTTTTCTCGGGCTCGAGCTCCTTGTCCTCGGCGAAGAAGACCTTCACGCCGGTGAAGATGAGGAAGGCGCCGAGGAGCCAGACGACCCAGTGGAATTTGATGAGAGCGGCCCCGAGCGCGATGAAGGTGATGCGGAAGAGCACCGCGCCGAGGATGCCGTAGAAGAGGACGCGGTGCTGATACTGCTTGGGGATGCCGAAGAAATTGAAGATGACGATGAAGACGAAGATGTTGTCCACCGAGAGCGCCTGCTCGACGACGTAGCCGGTGAGGAACTCGAGCGCGGTGCGGTCGGCGAGGCGGGCGGCCTCCATCGTGGCGGCCTCGCCGGTGACGCCGTTGGCGGCGAGAGCCTGCATCAAGGGCTCGTGGGCGGGGAACTTGTGGTGGCAGTATTGCCAGAATCCGAGGCAGAAGAGCAGCGCCAGCGTCACCCAGATCACGCTCCAGACGCCCGCCTCCTTTACGGTCACCGCGTGGGCCTCCCGGTGAAAGACGCCGAGGTCGAGCGCGAGCACGCCGAGCACGAGCAGGCCGAAGACGCCGTAGAGCCACCAGTAGTCGGCGAGCGGGAAGAGGTAGAGGTTTTGCATGGTGCCGGGACTGCGGGAGACGACCGCAAAAAGTGCGGGATGCAACGACAATGCCGTCCCGGTTCAAGCGCGGGATCAAAGGGAGACCACGGAGCGGGTGGCGCCGGCCGGTTCAACCGATCACCAATGCGATGGCGGCAAACATCATGCCCGCGCCGAGCAGGCGGCGGCGGAAAACGGGGCGAGGCAGTTTTGTTTCGCCGGTCGCGCCGAGCCAGGAGCCGAGGAGGCCGATGGCGAGCACGCTCCAGAGTCCGCGGGTGCTGTAGAGGATGTTTGCCACGGTGGCGCGGCCGTGCGCGCCGAGCGTGTAGGCCATGCCCGAGGCCTGGACGGCGAGGACGAGGGAGCCTGGCGCGAGCCAGCGCCAGGCGGCCGGGGGAACCGCGCGCAACGGCGCGGAGAAAAAGGGCGGGAGCGCGAACGAGAAAAGCAGCAGGAAGCCGAACATGCAGGGCAGGTAGCGGCCGGCGCCCCAAGCGGGGGAGTGGCGTTGCACGAGGACATCGGTGATGGCGAAGCAAAGGGCGGCGAGCGCGGCGCAAAGGATGGTGCGGCGCGGATGCTGG
>CAMLNJ010000062.1 GCA_946481225.1 uncultured Verrucomicrobiota bacterium
CGGCACGCCGGCGGTGCATCGCGGCGTGCTCGGGACGAAGGCGGATTTTTATTATCTCGGCCGCGGCATCGGCGGGGTGCGGGCGCTGCTGGAAGTGAACGACGCGCGGCGGAGCACGCAGACGGCGCTGTTGATTTTCATGATCGCGTATAACGCGGTCGCGGTGGGGCTGGCGGCGACGGGGAACATGAACCCGCTCTTCGCGGCGGTGCTGATGCCGCTGAGCTCGCTCGCGACGCTCGCCATCGTGTGGATGGGGCTGCGGCGGACGGCGTGAGAGGAGTTTCGTTTTCTGTTCTGCCAGCGATCACTTTAGTTTTTGGTGACGAGGCCCAGCTTGGGCAGAAGGGCTTTGAGCGTCTCGACCGAGGCGTGGGCGCCGGTTTGCGAGAGATGCACGTCGACCCAAGTGTCGCCAAAGACGCGGCAGGCGCGGAGATTTTGCTGGGTATCGGCGCCGGCCGTCATCGTATAGCTCACGACGTTCCAGCCTGCGACGAGGGACATGCTCTCGTTGCCCAAGGCTTGGCCGAGACCTTTCTCCAAGGACGCTTTTTCTTTCGCCCAAAAGGATCGCATGCCGGGGAACTTCGAGGCGCGGTCGAGCCAGCCGCTCAGGATGATTCCCTCGGGGCCCGCATACATGAAGCGGTTGGTCGATGTGCCAGGGGCGGCGGTCGTGGCGGACGTGCTCTCGCCGGGGGACGCCGGGGTGGGACTCGCCGCGGCGAGGGAGAGGCTGCGGATAAAACGCCACGCCTCGGCCTGGCTGGCGCCGGCCGGGTCGTCGCAGAGGATCGTGGCGTGGACCAAGGCCTTTCCGCCAAGCGAGACGGCGACGGGAATGGCGACCTTGTAGTCGCCGGCCTTCGGGACTTTTCCGACGAGATCGGGATCTTCGAAGACGGAGTAGACGCCGAAGCCGTTGCTTAGTTTGAACTCCGTTTGTGGTGGAGTTGCTTTGGATTGGGCGATGTAGGGGCGGCACATCACGAGATGTAGTTTTCGCATTGTGGTGGAGTCGCTTATGTCGAAGCGATCCGCAGGAAGGAGCGTCAGCAAGAGCGCCGCATTTTGGCCGCCACCCGGTTCGTAGCGAAGAGTGGGAAAGGGCGAAGGGCGATCCGTCGGAGCGACGGTCCAGCCACGGGCGGCTTGGAAGTCGACGACATCGCCAAGCGTGTCGGCGACAAGGCGAGGGGATATGGTCGCCGCGAGAAGCAGGACTGAAAGCAGCCGGGTGAAAACGAGCATGGAGAATTTGAGTCGGATCAGGCTTCGGGACTCAAATGCGTAAGGTATTTTGAAACGGGAAGATGATGAAAAAGGCCGGGGCGGTGAGGCCCCGGCCGGAGAGATTTTCGGAACGAAACGGCTGCGCCGTTCCGCTACGCCGAAGGATCAGAGATACTTGTCGGTCACGGCGCCTTCGGAGGCGGTGGCGACGAGCTTGGCGTATTTCGCGAGGACGCCGCGGGTCTCCTTCGGGGGGAGGGGCTTGTAGGCGGCGAGGCGCTGCGCATATTCGGTCTCGGAGATGAGTAGGTTGATGGTGTTCTTCACCGCATCGATCTCGATGATGTCGCCGGTGGTCACGATGCCGATGGGGCCGCCCTTCGCGGCTTCGGGCGTGATGTGGCCGACGTCGAAGCCGTGCGAGCCGCCGGAGAAGCGGCCGTCGGTGATGAGGGCGACGTCCTTGATGAGGCCGCGGCCGGCGACGGCGGAGGTGGGGGACAACATCTCGCGCATGCCGGGGCCGCCGACGGGGCCCTCGTTGCGGATGACGACGACGTCGCCCTTCACGACGTCGCCGCGGAGGATGCCCTTGAGCGCGTCTTCCTCGCCTTCGTAGACCTTGGCGACGCCCTTGAAGTAGAGGCCTTCCTTGCCGGTGATCTTGCCGACGGCGCCGCCGGGGGCGAGGTTGCCGTGGAGGACGCGGAGGTGGGTGGTGGCCTTGATGGGCTGGTCCCAGGGGCGGATGATGTCCTGCTCGGCCGGATACGCGGGGTAGGGCTGCACGTCCTTGAGCGTCTCGGCGATGGTCTCGCCGGTGACGGTGAGGGCGTCGCCGTGGAGCATGCCGCGGTCGAGGAGCATCTTCATCATCGGGCGGATGCCGCCGATGCGGATGAGGTGGGCCATGCCGTATTTGCCGAAGGGCTTCACGTCGGCGAGGAGGGGCACCTTTTCGCCGATGGTCTTGAAGTCCTCGAGGGTGAGGTCGACGCCGGCGGAGTGGGCGATGGCGAGGAGGTGGAGGATGAGGTTGGTCGAGCCGCCTAGCGCGAGGCAGACGGTGATCGAGTTCTCGAAGGCTTTGCGGGTGAGGATGTCGCGGGGCTTGATGCCTTTCTTGAGCATGGACATGACGGCGGCGCCGGCGCGCTCGCAGTCCTCGCGCTTCTCCTTGCCGACGGCGGTCTGGGCGGAGCTGTTGGGGAGGCTCATGCCGAGGGCCTCGATGGCGGAGGCCATGGTGTTGGCGGTATACATGCCGCCGCAGGAGCCGGGGCCGGGGATGGCGCCGGACTCGATTTCCTTCAGGCCGGCGTCGTCGAGCTCGCCCTTGGCGTGTTTGCCGACGGCCTCGAAGACGGAGACGATGTCGAGCGGCTTCTTTTTTTCGCAGTCGGAGGCGGCGAAGCCGGGGAGGATGGTGCCGCCGTAGATGAAGACGGCGGGGCGGTTGAGGCGGGCGATGGCGATCATCGCGCCGGGCATGTTTTTGTCGCAGCCGCCGATGGCGACGAGGCCGTCGAAGCCCTCGGCCGCGACGGCGGTCTCGATGGAGTCGGCGATGACGTCGCGGGACACGAGCGAGTAGCGCATGCCCTGGGTGCCCATGCTGATGCCGTCGGTGACGGTGATGGTGTTGAAGTAGACGGCCTTGCCGCCGGCGGCGTCGACGCCTTTGCGGGCGTATTCGCTGAGTTCGCCGAGGTGGACGTTGCAAGGGGTCATGTCGCTCGCGGCGGACGCGACGGCGATCTGGGGCTTGTGGAAATCCTCGTCGGTGAAGCCGACGGCGCGGAGCATGGAACGGGCGGGGGCGCGGTCGTTGCCGTCAACGACGACGGAGGAGTGCGGGCGGGGGACGGATTGGCACATGGTCGGAGCAGGGAGCTAGGAGATGGGAGCAGGGAGCCGAAGGAAAGCCGGGGAGCGAAGGGGGCAGGGAGGGGGCGGGCAAGCGCCTTGTCAGGCGCGCCGACGCAGTCGGCGAAGCTCTTCGGCGGCAAAGCCTTCGTAGCGGGCGAGAAGGCGGCAGTAGCGCCAGCCGGCGGCGCCGTCGAGGAAGCCGCGGCGGAGGAGGTATTGGTAGACGAGTCGGGCGAAGGGGCGGGCGGGCAGGCGATAACTAAGGCTCTTGAGCGCGCGGCGGCGCACGAGGCCGTCGGGCGAGGCGAGGGAGCGGAGTTCGTCGCCGAGGGGACGGCGGGCGGCGTGCCAGGCCTCGGCCTCGCGGCGGGCGTAGCGGCGGTGCTTGGCGAGCCAGTCGTCCACGCCGGAGGCGGACATGTCGTGCTCGTAGTTGTGCTTCAGATACCCGAGGCGGAGGCCGTCGGCCTCGCGCTGGCCGTGGCCTTTTTCGACGAAGCGGAAAGTGGGCGCGTGGCAGAAGCGGGCCTGCCAGGCGGGGTAATCGGTGCAGTGGGGAACCCAGCGGCCGTCCCAGAGCATTTTCGGGGCGGCCCAGTAGCCATCGTGGACGCGGGCGGCGGTTTCGGCGGCGGCGACGGCGCGGAGCTCGGCGAGAAGTCCGGGCGTCATGCGTTCGTCGGCGTCGAGGTGGAAGACCCACGGGTGGCGGAACGCGATATGGTCGTGGGCGTGGTTGCGCTGCTGGGCGAAGTTCTCGAACCGGTTGACCGAGACCTGCGCGCCGTGGGCGCGGGCGATCTCGTGGGTGCGGTCGGTCGAGCCGGAGTCGAGCACGTGGATGTCGTCGACGCCGGGGAGGGTGGCGAGGCAGGGGGGGAGGTTGTGCTCCTCGTTGAGGGTGAGGATGACGACGGAGAACATGCGGGAGCCAGGAGCGTGGAGCAGGGAGCGAGGAGCGGGGGCGGGCCAATCTTTCTCTTGGATCTTTCTCTTTCTCCTAATCCTGACGAGCGGATCGAAACGGGGATGGATGGGACGGAAGAGAACGAGTAAGAGAAGGATTTAAGAGAAAGATTC
Source organism: uncultured Verrucomicrobiota bacterium (assembly GCA_946481225.1). The sequence goes on from CAMLNJ010000062.1 coordinate 4,186, forward strand.
GGGAGAGGGCGCGGGAGTGAGCTGAATCGTCCGCAGGGCGGCGAACCAGAGGATCCACCACGTCGCGACGACGGCGGGGCAGGCGAGGGGAAATTCCACCCAGGCGTAGGCGGCGACGAGGGCGCAGCCGCCGAGGAGCCAGGCGGAGAAGGCGGAGAGGTTGCGGAGACGGAAGGTCTCGGCGAGGGGCAGGAGGCCGAGGAGCAGGAGGAGAGCGGTGCCGGCGAAACCGATTTCGGCGAGGGATTGGAGCCAGTCCGAGTGGGCGTCCTCGAAGGTGTTCATGAGGCCGTCCGAGCCGGGCTCGAAGCGGGAGTAGTTGAGGAAAATCGGTCCGTAGGACTCGAGACCCCAGCCGAAGAGGGGACGGTCGGCGGCCATGCGCCAGGTGTCGGCGTAGAGATCGGCGCGGCTGTAGGCGACGGAGCCGGCCTGGAGGGCGGAAAACTGGGCGCGGGTGGTGGCGAGACGGGCGGCGATGACCTCGCGGCTTTGGAAGGCGACGAGGCCGGCGGCGGCGGCGAGGACGAGGGCGATGAGCGCGACGCGGGCGAGGCCGGCGCGGGAGGAGCGGCGGCGGCGGGCGGAGCCGAAGGCGTGGCGCAACGCGGCTGCGATCGCGACCGCGGCGAGGACGAGCATCTGCACCGTGGCGGAGCGGGAGGTGGAGAGCGGGGCGGTGGCGGCGAGGAGCAGGGCTACAATCGCGAGCAGCGGCCCGGGGCTGTGGAGCCAGCCGCGATCGGGCGGGTGGCGGAGCGAGTGAAACACGAGCGCGAGCGTGGCGGAGGCGTGGAGAACGGCGAAGGCTCCCCAGTGGTTGTGGTAGAGGAAGGTCGAGAACCAGGCGGTGTTCACGCGGGGGACGGCGCCGAAGAAGGGGCCGGCGGCGCCGGTCTGGCGTTGGAGCGTGCCGAGGACGGCGAGCGCGAGGGCGTGGAGGGACAGGAAGAGAACGAGATTGCGGAGCGCCCGGCGCGACTGGACGCAGAAGGCGATGGAAAGCCCCGTGGCGGCGAGGCCGCCGAGGCAGGCGAGGAGGCGGAGGGAACCGGCGGGGTTGGCCGAGGCGGGCAGCCAGGCGACATGGGCGACGGGGCGAAGCACGTAGCCGTCGTAGAGAAAGGCGGGGCGATGGGACGGGTTGAGCGCGGAGACCGTGATGAGAATGGCGAGTCCGGCGAGCGGGGCGCTCCAGCGGAGGAGGCGTCGGAAACCTTCCCGATCGTTGGCGCGGCGGCGGGCTCGGGCTTCGGCGAAGAGCAGGGCGAAGGCGGGGGCGGCGAGCGCGGCGACGATCCATTCGCCGCGGGGGCCCATGCCGCCGAGCAGCCAGGCCGAGGCGGTCACGACGAGGGCGGCGTGGGCGAGGGCGAGCTTTTCGCGGGCGGGTGAGAAGAGGCCGGAGGTTTTAACCACGGAGGACACGGAGGGTCACGGAGAGGGAGCCGGACGAAGCGTGGGGTAGAAGTCGAGGAGGCGGCGGGCGGACGCGGTCCAGGTGAAGTTGGCGAGGACCCAGGCGCGGGCGGAGGCGCCGAGGGCGGGGAGCCCGGGTGAGGCGAGGAGGGCGGAGAGGGCGGCGGGGTAGTCGGCCCAGGAGACGCAGCGGCCGGCGCGGGCGTCGTCGAGCTCGCGCCACGGGAGGGTGTCGGTGACGAGGGCGGGGACGCCGGCGGCGAGGGCCTCGGCGACCGCCTGGCCGAAGTTTTCGGAGTGGGACGGGAGCAGGAAAAGGTCGGAGAGCGCGTAGGGGCGGGGCAGCGCGGAGCCGTCGGCCACGACGACGGGAGAGGCGGGCGAGGAAGGCGCGAGCGATCGGAGCCCGGCGACGGTGTAGTCGCCGGGGAGGCCGGCGACGAGGAGGGTCCAGCCGGGACGGGGGGCGGAGCGCCAGAGGTCGATCAGCTCGGCGACGCGTTTTTTGCGGTGGAAGCGGCCGTAGAAGAGGGCGACGCGGGTGTCGCGAAGTTGCGGATACGCGGCGAACCAGGCGGCGCGGGCGGGGGCGGCGGAGGCGGGATCGGGGGCGTCGATGCCGTTGGGGGCGACGCAGGCGGGGGCGGAGGCGGGGGCGCGGAGCCAGGATGGGAGCGAGCGGAGGTGGTCCGCTTCCTGCGCGGCGGTGGCGTGCCAGCCGGAGGCGGCGGCGACGGCACCGGGGTGGAGGAGGGCGGCGGCGAGGCGTTTTTTCCAGACGTGGTGGCGGAGGGCCCAGGGCTCGAGCATGCCGCGGGGCGCGACGACGAGCGGGGCGCGGTGGAGGCGGGCGGCGCGGGCGGCGTAGGCGAGCGGGCGCAGCCAGAGGCCGTGGGCGTGGATCGCGCGGGCGGGGGTGGCGGCGAGGAAGGCGGCGAGGCCGGACGAATAGCAGAAGGCGGAGCCGAGCGGACCGGGAAAGGGCGGGAAATGACGAAGGACGAAGGACGTCGGACGAACGAGGGAGTCGTCGGTCGGGGTGATCGTGGCGAGGGCGACCTTGGCGCCGAGGGCGGCTTGGGCGGCGGCGAGGGCGGGGACGGTGCGCGACGGGCCGCCATGGCGGGGGTCGATGCTGGCGGTGACGTGGAGGACGTCGAACATCAGGGCTGGGAGCTAGGAGCGGGGAGCATGGAGCCGGAAGCGGGGAGTCGGGGGAGGGGGAGAAAGAGAAAGATTAAGATTTGAGAGAAAGATTTTTTCGGGCTCAGGCGGGGTCGGGGCGGGGGCGGAGGGGGCGGCAGGGGTTGCCGGCGCAGATCATGCGGGCGGGCTGGTCGCGCATGACGACGCTGCGGGCGCCGATGACGGAGAGTTCGCCGACGGTCACGCCGGGGCCGACGAAGACCTCGGCGGCCAGCCAGGCGTTTTCGCCGATGACGATGGGCGCGGTGAGGAGCGGCATGGACCACTTGGCGAGGTCGTGCGAGCCGGCGCAGAGGTGGACGCCTTGGGAGAGGTTGGCGCCGCGGCGGAGGGTGACGGGGCCGAGGTTGTAGAGGTTGACGCCGCGGCCGACCATGGAGCGGGGCTCGAGGCGGAGTTTCCACGGGAAAAAGACGCGGGCGGAGGCGAAGACGACGATCTTGCCCGGTTCGGGGATGTCGGCGCCGAAGAGACGGAGGAGGCGGGCGCGGAAGGCGTGGGCGCGAGGGAGGCTGAAGCGGAAGAGCGTGGCCTGGACCACGGACCAGAGGCGTTGGCGGAGGAGCTCGGAGCGCGGGTAGGGAGTGACGCAGCCTTGGGCGAGGTAGGGGGGCTCGGGCGTGGCGTCTGGCATGGTGGAGCGGGATGAGGATGGGGACGGAAAGGCAGGTTTTGAACCACTAATGAAGGGGCCAATCGCCGCTAAGCGCGGAGGGTGGCGAGGTCGGCTTCGAGTTCGGCGGCGACGGAGTCGTAGTCGAAGCGGCGGGCGGTTTCGCGTGCGGCGGCGGAGAGGGAGGCGCGTTTTTGCGGGTCGGCGAGGACGGTGGAGAGTTGCGCGGCAAGGAGGGCGGGGGCGTCTGGGGCGCGGTGGTCGAAGAGGAGGCCGTCGCGGCCAGGGGAGAGAAGGTCCTCGTAGCAGGGCAGGGCGGAGAGGATCGGGACCGCGCCGGCGGCCATGCCTTCGATGGGGGCGACGGAGAGGCCCTCGCCTTGCTCGGCGCGCGTCGGGTAGATGAAGACGCCGAGGTTGCGGTAAAAGTCGGCGAGCGCGGGGGCGTTGAAGATGGGGGGAAGAATCTCGAAACGGTCGCCGAGGCCGGCGTCGGCGGCGCGGCGGGCGAGGGCGGCGGAAAACTCTTCGCCGCCGCCGCCGTCGGTGATGCGGACGGGGCCGACGAAGGAGAGTTTCCACGCCGGGAGGTCGGCGCGGCGGGCGAGGAGCGCGGCGGCGTCGATGAGGAGATCGAGGCCCTTCTCCGGGTGGATGCGTCCGACGTAGCCGATGCGGACGGGGCCGGAGGCGGGGGCGGGGCCTTGGTGGGCGTGCCAGTCGATGGAGTTGCGGAGGGTGCGGAGAGCGGGGCGGACGGAGGCGTTTTCGCGAAGGGCCTGGGCGGAGACGGCCTCGCTGGTGGCGTAGACGCGGTGGACGCGGCCGTAGGCGCGGACCTGTCCCTTGGGCATGCGGCCGATGACGACGGCGACGGGGGAGGGGTGGCGGCGCGGAACGAGGGTGAGCAGCCAGGGAAGCGAGATGTTGTGGGAGATGACGAGGGCGTCGGGCGGGAGGGCGCGGCGGACGCGGAGGCTCCAGCGGAAATCGAGGAGGAGGTTTTTCCAGAGCTTGGTCGTGTGGTCGCGGCCGGGGAGGCGGTGGTGATGGACGCCGTCGATGATCTCTTCGTCGGGCCAGCCGGGCCAGGTGCGGGAGTAGGCGTGGACCTCGTGTCCGCGGGCGGCGAGGCGACGCGCGAGGGCGTGCCAGATTTTTTCGGTGGCGCCGCCGCGCGCCGGGGGGACCGGGAGGAAGAAGCCGAAGCTGATGGCGATTTTCACGAAGAGAGCGGAGGCGGGGAGGAGCGGAAGGAGAAGGACGAGAGGGAGGAGGGAATGGCCGCAAGAAGGCGCAAGAGGCGCAAAAACGGAGAGGGGGACGGAGCGGGCTAGGGGATCGAGGCGAGGGCGCGGAGGAGGCCGGCGGTGGCGGCGTCGTAGTTGAATGCGGATACGCGCTTGGCGGCGGCGCGGCCGCGGGCGGCGAGCTGGTCGCGAGGGAGGGCGAGGGCCTCGCGGAGGGCGACGGAGAGCGCGGTCTCGTCGCCGGCGGGGAAGAGCCAGCCGGGCTGGAGCGGGGAGCAGGGAGCGGGAACGAGCAGGGAGCAGGGAGCAGGGAGCGGGGAGCCAGAAGACGGATCCGAGGGGACGGGAGTGGAAACGGGGGCGAATTTGGGGGCCGGGGCTTGGCTCCCTGCTCCCTGCTCCTCGCTCCCTGCGCCAGGCCCTGCTCCCAATAGGTCCGGGTGGCAGCCGACGTGGTCGCTGAGGATGACGGGGCGGGCGAGGTGCATGGCCTCGTTGACGGCGAGGCCCCATGTTTCGTGACGGCCTTCGGAGGGGAGGACGAAGACGTCGCCGAGGAGGTAGCGGGTGGGCATCTCGGACTGGTTGGCGAAGGGCAGGAAATGCACGTCGGCGCGGCCCGCGGCGGCGGCGCGGAGGGATGGGAGCATTTCGCCGTCGCCGGAGAGGACGAGGTGGGCGCCGGGCACGGCGGCGCGGAGGAAGGCGGCGAGGAGGAGGTCGGGGCGCTTTTTGGGGATGAGTTTGCCGGCGAAGAGGGCGACGGGGGCCTCGGGCGGGATGCCGAGGGCGGCGCGTTGCGCGGAGGCGGCGGCGATGCGCTCGGGCGTCACGGCGAAGTGGGCGGCGTCGACGCAGTGGGGCGCGGGGAAGAGTTTTTTCGCCGGAACGCCGAAGTGGCGGAAATAGGCGGCGTTGGCCTGGCCGACGGGGAGGAAGGCGGCCGCGCGGGAGTAGATCAGGCGGAGCGCGGCGGAGCGGAGCAGGGAGCGAGGCGAGAGGGGGGAGGTGCTCGCGGGAGTTGCGAGGAGGTGGGAGTCGCCGCGGAAGAGGATGGGAGCGGGAGGGCGAAGGAGGAGGGCGAGGTGGGTGCGGTAGGCGTAGCCGAAGAGCAGGATGGCGTCGGGGGCGAAGGCTCGCAGGGCGGCGCGCAGGCCGGGGTTGTGCAGGCCGGAAAAGGTGGTGACGGACGGATTCCGGGAGATGTTGGGGACGAGTTCGCGGGCGTAGCCGGAGAGCAGATCGGTGTCCCATGCGAACGCGGCTCCGAACTGGGCGTCGGTCGTCGCGCGCACGCCGTGGTCGGAAAGATAGAAGACTCGTAGATCGAGGGAGGCTTCGGCGGCGAGGCGGCGGAACCAGGGCGAGTAGTATTGGATGGGGTGGGAGACCACGACGGCGAGGCGCCGCCGCGCCGTCGTGGAACGCCCGATGCCGGGGGATGATGCGGAAGGGGAGCGCGACATTTTCGATTAGCCGTAACAATGCAGTCGAGCAGGTCGCATCGAGGTGATCTGGCGGCACCTTTC
>CAMLNJ010000063.1 GCA_946481225.1 uncultured Verrucomicrobiota bacterium
GCCGCACCACGCGGCCGCGACCTGCAACGATTGCCACACGCCGCACTCGTTTGTCCCGAAATACCTGAGCAAGGCGGAAAACGGGTTCTGGCACTCGAAGGGATTTACGCTCCAGGACTTTCACGAACCGATCCAGATCCGGCGGCACAACTCCTCCGTGCTTCAGAAAAACTGCGTCGGTTGCCACGGCGCGTTGCTGGAGGGGATCAATCCTCATGCCGGCGACGAGCGGCGCATGCTCGATTGCGTGCATTGCCACCGCGAGGTCGGGCACGGGCCCATGAAGTAGCGCCATCCCCGCGCCGCCCCTTTTCGTTTCACCGATCCGCTATCCGACCAGGAAACTCATCAACCGACCTGCGCCATGAAAACGCCCCCGCCCGATTCTACTTCCGCCGAATCCTCCGGCTCCGCTTCGCGCGGCCGGCGTTACCTCGGGTGGCTCGCGGCGTTGCTGGTGTTTTCCGCGGTGGCCACCTTCGCGGTGTTGTTGCTCTACCAGAATATCGTGACGCGAAAAGCGGAGGCGACGCAGCACGTGTTTCGCGTCGTCGACGTGGACGACAACACCGTCGATCCCGAGCTCTGGGGCAAAAACTACCCGCGCCAATACGACAGCTATAAACGCACCGTCGACATCGTGCGCACCAAGCATGGCGGCAGCGAGGCGTTCCAGAAGCTCGACGAGTTTCCGGTCTGGCGGCGGATATTTGCGGGTTATCCCTTCGCGGTCGATTACCGCGAGGAGCGCGGGCACGCCTACATGTTGCGAGACCAGCTCGAAACCGAGCGCGTCACGCATTTCAAGCAGCCGGGTTCCTGCCTCCACTGCCACGCATCCGTCATCCCCGCCTACATGCAGGCGGGCCTCGCCGCCGGAGCGCCCGCAGGCAAAGAACACCGCGAGGAGCAGATCCGGAAGGGCTTCGAGGCGATGTGCGCCATGCCTTTTTCCGAGGCGTCCAAGCAGGTCTCGCATCCGGTCTCTTGCATCGATTGCCACGAAGCCGACACGATGAATCTCCGGGTATCCCGCCCCGCTTTCCTTGAAGGCATCCGCGCGCTCGCCCGCTCGGGCGAGCCGACGCCGCACCTGCTCAGCATCGAGCGCTGGCGCAAGGAGGAGAAGCCCGCCCGCGACTACGACCCGAACCTGGACGCTTCGCGCCAGGAGATGCGGTCGCTCGTCTGCGCGCAGTGCCACGTGGAGTATTATTTCCGCGGGAAGGAAAAACTCGTGACCTACCCGTGGTCGAAGGGCCTCGAGGTTGAGCAGATCGAGGCGTATTACGACGAGGTCGGGCACACCGACTGGACGCACACGGAGAGCGGAGCCAAGGCGCTGAAGGCGCAGCATCCCGAGTTCGAGCTTTGGAGCCAAGGCATCCACGCGCGCAGCGGCGTCTCCTGTTCCGACTGCCACATGCCCTATATTCGCGAGGGTGCGATCAAGGTGAGCAGCCACCACCTCCGCTCGCCGCTCCTCAACGTCTCGCAATCGTGCCAAAACTGCCACCGCGTGCCGGAGAAGGAGATCCTCGCGCGCGCCGAGGCGATCCAGGATCGCACCGCCGATCTCCTGCGCCGCGGCGAAGCGGCGGTCGTGTCCCTGATCGTGCGTCTGGCCGACGCGAAGGCCAAGGGCGCCGACGACGCGACGCTCGCCAAAGCCCGCGGTTTGCAGCGCAAGGCCCAGTGGCGTCTCGACTTTGTCTCCGCCGAAAACTCGACCGGCTTTCACGCGCCGCAGGAGGCCGCGCGGGTGCTCGCCGAGGCGATCGACTACGCTCGTCAGGGCGAGCTGGCGATCGACGCGCGCGCCATCGAGATCCCGAAGAAAGCCGACGACCGAGCGGGCGCGGGGCGCGCTCCGGCGGAGCTGAAGTGAGCGCCGGGATCGCTCCGGCCGTTCTTCGACATCGACGCCGGGCCGAGGGCGGGGGCCACGCGAGCGCCGACGGCGGGCAGGGGGCGGGGCGCGAATTTTCGCGGCTTGTGCCCGGAGGGCGGACTTTGTTGGTAAGGATCTCGTGAAGCGTCTCCCCCGGCCTTGGTTCGTTTGGCTGCTTTTCGCCGCTCCCGCGATGGGCGGGAATTTTCATTTGGACGCCGGGGTGGGGGACTGGATTTGGGCCCCCACGACCGCCGACCGGCAGGAGTGCCGCTTTCTGCGGGAGTTCGAGATTCCCGCACGGGCGGAGATCGAGGGCGCGCGGTTGCGCATCACCGCCGACAACTCCTACCGCGTGTTCCTCGACGGCCAGTTGATCGGGCAGGGGAGCGATTGGCGGGTCTTGATCGAATACGACGTCACACGGCTGCTCGGTCCGGGGCGGCACGTTCTGACGGTGAGCGCGGTAAACGATTTCGACGTCGCCGGGTTGCTTGCCGGTCTGCGCGTCGGTCTGCGGGACGGGCGGGAGATCGTGGTCGCGACCGATACATCCTGGGCGCTGGTGCCGGCGGGCGCCCGCGATTGGCCGCGGCCCGAGAGCGATGCCGCGTGGCCGCGCGCGGAGGTCTCCTTGCCGTTCGACGAGAGCACCCGGCCGCAGGTATATCGAGCCCCCGCGTCCGAGCCGGTGACGGTGTCGCTGTGGCAGCGGCGCTGGTTTCAAGTTTCGCTGATCGCCGCGGGTGTCGTCGGCGCGGCGGCCGGGTTGGTGTTGTCCACGTTGTTGCTGTTGAAAATCCAGGCGGAGCGCGTCGTGCGGCGGGAGCGGGCGCGCATCGCCGCGGATCTGCACGACAACCTCGGCGGCGGCGTCACGCAGGTCTTGTTGCTCGGCGAGGCCGTGCGGCGCGAATTGGACGGGAAGGGCGCGGACGGCGCCAAGCTGGACCGGCTTTGCGAGCAGGTGCGCGTGCTTGCCGGAGGCATGAACGAGACGGTCTGGCTGATCAATTCGCAGCGCGACACGGTCCGCGATCTGGCCGCGTATATCGCCCGGCACGCCGAGACGTTTTTCCGAGACACTTCGATCCGATGCCGCTTCGCGATCGCGGACGATTTGCCGGAGCTCCCCTGCGACCTCGGCGTCCGTCGCAATCTGTTCCTCGCGGTCAAGGAGACCCTGAACAACGTGCTGCGCCATTCCGGCGCCTCCGAGGTGGAGTTGCGCATGGAGTGGCGGCGCGGGTGGCTGCGCATCGCGATCACGGACGACGGCAAGGGTTTCGACCCCCGCGTCGCCTCCTCATCCGGGAACGGGCTGCGCAATCTGCCGCTGCGCGCCCGCGAGGCGGGCGGCCGCTTCGGTCTGCGCAGCGCCCCGGGCGAGGGCACGACGGTGGAGTTTCTGCTCCCTCTCGCCGCGCGCTCGCGCATCGGCGGGGCGTGATCGGGCTGCGCCGGGCCGGAGGTATGGCCACGGCCGTGTCGGCCGCGCCGCGGCTCGATTCGCGCCCGCCTACCCTCATCTGCGGGTATTGGGGTTGTCGACGCCTGCTGATAAGATGACGGAGACCCGTGAGCCGCGTCTGTCCGGCCGGCGGCGGGTTCGCCACCCCTAACCCGATGAAACCAGCCATGTCCGCTTCCCTTCGCCTCCTCGCCTTGCTCGGCCTTTCGGCCGGCCTCGCCTCCGCCTCCGTCGTGAGTTGGAATTACGACAACAACGGCACCGTCACCGGCACCAATGTCGCCGGCGTCGTCCCGGTCGCCAACTGGAACAACTCCTGGCCCAGCAACCCGACCACCGACCTGGTCGACGACAGTGGCGCGGCCACGACGGTCGACATCGTCTACCAGTCCTTCAACAGCTGGAGCATCGTCGGCTCGCATCCAGGCGTGGACTTGGACGGCTCCTATAACCGGGAGCTGCTCAACGGCTACCTCAACGCCGGTCCTGCCGGCTGGGGCCCGCCCATCACCTCGTCGAGCGTGAGCTTCAGCCAGATCGGCTACTCGCAATACGACATCATCGTCTATTTCTCGTCCGACGTCGCCGGCCGCGAGGGCAGCGTCACCGACGGCACCACGACTTACTATTTCAACACCGTCGGCCCCGCGAGCGTGAGCGGCACGAGCGCCCTGTTCATGGGCACCACCGACACGGCGGGCACCTATGCCACGACCGCGAACTACGCCATTTTCCAGGGCCTCGGCGGCGCGGGGCAGACGATCACCGTGCAGATGCGGGACAACGACGAGTGGGGCGGCATCGCCGGCTTCCAAGTTGTCGCCGTCCCGGAGCCGGCTTCGTTCGCCGCGTTCCTTGGCCTGGCCGGTCTTGGCGCCGCGGTTTCGCGCCGCCGCCGGGCCTGAACGGGCCGCGGCGAGAGCTCGCCCGCAACCCTTCCGATTCGAACCGGCGACGAGCCCCGTCGCCGGTTTTCTTTGTGTTCTCAAGCTTTCCTTCCCGGCCCTATCCCCGATACTTTCGTCGCACGTGGATTCCACCGCCGACAAATCCGTTTCCGCCAGCGAAATCCCCCGGGTGCGGCGTGTCGCCTTGGTCGAGGATCTGGACGACGTGCGCGTCGAGCTGACGCGCGTGCTCGATTCTCTCGCGGGTTTCACCTGCGTCCAGGCCTGCTCCTCGGCCGAGGACGCGTTGAAACGCCTTCCCGATCTGCGGCCGGACATCGTGCTGATGGACATCTATCTGCCGCGTATGACCGGCATCGAATGCACCGCGCGTTTGAAAGAGATCCTGGTCGGTTGTCAGGTGATCATCCTCACCGCCTCGGACGACGAGGAGCTTGTTTTCCCGGCGCTCGAGGCCGGGGCGGACGGATACTTGCACAAGCACTGCGGTCCGGAGGAGCTGCGCCAGGGCATGCTCGACGTGCTGCAGGGCGGGGTGCCGATGACGAGCGGGATCGCCCGCCGGGTGGCCGAGTTTTTCCGCCGCCGGGGCAAACGCGACGACGAGGGCAAGCGGCTCAGCCAGCGCGAGAGCGAGGTGCTCGATTGGGTCGCCCGCGGATACGGCAACAAGGAGATCGCCGACAAGCTCTCGCTCAGCGTGGAGACGATCCGGAGCTACCTGAAAAACATCTACGACAAGATGCACGTCCACTCCCGCGCGGAGGCGGTGGCGAAATACATCACCGGTGGTGGCGCCGGCGCCCGCTCCCCCTCATCTGCGGGTATTGGCCGGCCGCGATCTGGTTGATAGGATGGTCCGCGTTCGGCCGCGCAAAGCGCCCGGCGAACTCGTCCACCCTTCGCCCCATGCGTTTTCTCCCCTCCGTTCTGCTTTGCTTCGCGTCGTTGCTGCCTGCCCGGGCCGCGCCGCAATTCCACTCCTGGGCGGAACGCCCCGTCCTCGGCTGGAACAGCTGGGATTTCTACGGCACCACGGTGAACGAGGAGCGCACCAAGGCGCAGGCCGATTACATGGCGGCCAATCTCCTCTCGCACGGCTGGAGTCTCATCACGGTCGACATCCAATGGTATGAGCCGAACGCGACCGGCTTTAACTACAATCCGAACGCCACCCATGTGATGGACGGGTGGGGTCGGATGCTGCCGGCGACGAACCGCTTTCCCTCCGCCGCCGGCGGCGCGGGCTTCAAGCCGCTCGCCGACTACGTGCATGCGAAGGGGCTCAAGTTCGGCATTCACATGATGCGCGGCATCCCCCGCCAGGCATGGCAGCAAGACCTGCCCGTGAAAGGCACCGCCTACACCGCCCGCGATATCGCCGACACGAACAGCACCTGCTCGTGGAATCCCGACATGTATGGCGTGGACATGGACAAACCCGGCGCGCAGGCCTACTACGATTCGATCTTCGAACTCGTCGCCGCGTGGGAGGTCGACTTCGTGAAAATAGACGACCTCAGCCGTCCTTACCACACCAAGGAGATCGAGGCCATTCGAGCCGCCATCGACAAGACCGGCCGCCCCATCGTCTTCAGCACCTCGCCGGGCGAGACTCCCGTGGGAAGCGGCGCCCACGTCATGCAGCACGCCAACCAGTGGCGCATCAGCGACGACTTTTGGGACACCTGGACCGCGCTCTACGATCAGTTCAATCGCCTGCACGATTGGACGCCCTTCCGCGGGCCCGGGCATTTTCCGGACGCGGATATGTTGCCCCTCGGCAAAGTCGAGGCCGGCAGCGTCACCGGCACGGGCCGCGCCACTCGCTACACCACCGCCGAGCAATACACCCTCATGAGCCTTTGGTCCATCGCTCGCTCCCCGCTCATCCACGGCGGCGACATGACGCAGATGGATTCGTTCACGCTCTCCCTCCTGACCAACGACGAGGCGCTTGCGGTCAACCAGCGCAGCACGCGCAACCGCCAGTTCTACCGCAACGGCGATTTGGTCGCCTGGACGGCCGACTCCGAGGATTCCGGCGACAAATACCTCGCGCTCTTCAACACCGGCTCCGCCCCGGCCTCCGTGCCCGCCGCGCTCTCCACGCTCGGCTACTCCGGCTCGGTGCAGATTCGCTCGCTCTGGGACAAGGCCGCCCTCGGCTCCTTCACCGGCACCTTTTCGCCGACCATCGCTTCGCACGGCGCCGGGCTCTACCGCCTCTCCGGCGTCGCGCTGCCGACGCCTTGGATCAACACCGCCACCGCCGGCGACACCACGGCCGCGATCGCCTGGGACGCCGTCACGTCCGCCACCGCCTATCGCGTGAAACGCGCCACCGTCGAAGCCGGCCCTTTCAGCGTGATCGCCGACAACCTCGCCGCCACCACCACCAGCTGGACCGACGCCGGTCTCACCAACGGCACCACCTATTACTACGTCGTCTCCGCCATCGTTTCCGGCCAGGAAACGCCCGACTCGGGCGCGCGCGCCGTGCGTCCGGCGGGGGCGCCCGGGATCGTGAGCTGGAACTACGACCGCTACGGCACGCTCTCCGCCGCCAATCTCGCGGGTGCGGAGCCGGCGGCCAACTGGAACAACTCATGGCCGAACGATCCGCGCACGGATCTCGTGGACAGCCTCGGCATGCCGACGACGCTCGATATCAGCTACGCGTCCTACAACACGTGGAGCATCCAGGGCTCGACGCCCGCGCTCGACGCCGACGGCACCGCGAACAAGCGCCTGCTTAACGGATACCTAAACGCCGGAAACGCCGCATGGGGGCCACCGGTCACGCGCTCTTCCGTCACGCTCTCCGAAATTCCGCACGGCTACTACGACGTGATCGTCTACTTCTCGTCCGATGTGGCCGGTCGCGAGGGCGAGGTGGGCGACGGAACCACGAGCTATTATTTCAAGGGCGTCGGCCCGGCGAGCGTGACGGGCGCGAACGCCGTCCTCGCGCAGACCACGGAAAGCGTCCCGTCCGCGTATCCCTCAGCGAACTACGCCATCTTTCGCGGCCTTAGCGGCGACACGCAGACGGTCTTTGTGCAGATGCGCGACAACGACGAGTGGGGCGGCATCGCGGGCGTGCAGGTCGTGCCGCGCGTCGACCCGCTGGCGAACACCGTCGTCTCGATCACGCGCGGCGCGGCGGCAGGCACGCTCGAGCTATCCTGGCCGGCGGGGCTCGGGACGGTCGTGCTCGAGGAGAGTTCCGATCTGGTCAACTGGGCGCCGACCAACCTGCAACCGAACTCGAACGCCACCACGGTGACGTTGCAGGGACCGAGGCAGTTTTATCGCCTGCGGCGTCCGACGTCGACCTGAGGTCCGTTGGCGCGCGAGGAAATAGGCCGCGCCTTGGCCGTAACGATTTGATCGAGAGGGTCGTATCGAGGTGATCTGACGGCGCATTTCAGTGGCTCTCTCCCGGCGAAATTCCCTCCGGGTATTCCTCGGTCTTTCGCGTCTGAAATCTGCTCGCCATCTTACCCCGCTGCTCCGCTCCACCTTCGATTGAATTGTTACGGCTTCGGTCGGGTCTAAAGCACGGCCGGCTCACGCCCACTCGGGCGGGTTTTGCAGGTGGGGCTTGAGCACGCCGATGCAGGGGAGGTTGCGGTAGCGCTCGGCGAAATCGAGGCCGTAGCCGACGACGAATTTGTCGGGAATCTGGAAGCCCACGAGGTCCGCCTCGAACTCGACTTCGCGGCGGCCGCGTTTGTCGAGGAGCACGCAGGTGCGGACGCTGGCGGGGTTGAGCTTCTGGATCATCGAGACGATGAGCGAGAGCGTCTTGCCGGTGTCGAGGATGTCGTCGATCAGCAGCACGTGACGGTTGGCGAGATCGAGGGAGAGGTTGCCGAGGACCTGCGGCTTGCCGGTCGACTTGGTCTCGTTGCGGTAGCTGGAGATGCGGATGCAATCGAGGCGGATGGGGTTGTCGATGTTGCGCAGCAGATCCGCGGTGAAGAGGATGGCGCCGTTGATGACGGCGACGACGGTGATCTCCTCGTTGCCGTAGAGCGCCATGATCTCGGCGCCGAGTTTCTTGAGGCGCGCCTTGATGTCGGCTTCGGAGACGAGCACGGACTCGAGGGCGGGATAGATGGAGGGCTCGGGCTTGGTGGCGATGGGCGGCATGGAGGCGTGGGAGCAACTTGGATGCCGCGGCGCCGGCCGGCAAGGGCGAGGGCGGCGGCAATGTGACGCGGGAGTGACGAAAGTCCGGATCCGGTGTCGCCGAAGGGCAGGTCAAAGCGCTTTGACTCGCGGGAAGCGCGGGCCTTGCTAAGGCGCCCTGACGCGCCGCCGCGCCCCCGCATGATATCGATTTCCGTCGCCCAGCTTACCAAACGCTTTGGCCAGACCACCGCCTTGCACGGGCTCGATCTTGAGATCGCGGCGGGCGAATTGTTTTTCCTGCTCGGGCCCAGCGGCTGCGGTAAAACCACCCTCCTGCGGAGCATCGCCGGCTTCTACATCCCGGAGGCGGGCTCGATCCGCTTCGGCGCCGAGGACGTGACGCGCCTGGAGCCGCACAAGCGCAACACTGGCATGATGTTTCAGAGCTACGCGCTCTGGCCGCACATGACGGTGGCGGAGAACGTCGCCTTCGGACTCGTGGAGCGAAAGGTGCCGAAACCCGAGATCGATCGACGCGTTGCCGAGGCGTTGGAGTCGGTTCGCATGGGCGCCTTTGCGGCCCGCAAACCGAACCAGCTTTCCGGCGGGCAACAGCAACGCGTGGCGCTGGCACGCGCTCTCGTGATTCGTCCGCGTTGCCTGCTGCTTGACGAGCCGCTAAGCAACCTCGACGCGAAACTGCGGCTGGAAATGCGGGCGGAGATTCGGCGTGTCTGCAAAGAGTTCAAGCTCACCACGGTTTACGTGACGCATGACCAGAAAGAGGCGCTCTCGATCGCCGACCGCATGGCGATTCTCGACGGAGGGCGCATTCTCCAAGTCGGTTCGCCGCGCGAGGTCTACGGGCGGCCGGTGTGCAAGACGACGGCCAATTTCATCGGCGAGACGGATTTTATCGCGGGCAAACTCGTCGCGCGGCGCGGGCGCGAGGCGGAGATCGAGACGCCGCTCGGGCGTTTTGTCGGCGTCTTCGGCGACGCGAACGCGCAGGCGCCGGTCGGCGCGGAGGTGACGCTCTCGATCCGTCCCGAGTGCTGGGTGCTTCGCGAGCGTGGCGAGGGGGCGAACAGCGTGCGCGGCCGCATCGGCGAGGCGACCTACCTGGGCGAGGTGGCGCAGTATGCGTTTGTGCCGATGGTTTCCGACGCGGCGTCGGCGGGCGCGGCCCTCAAGGTCTACGAGTTGAATCCGCGTCACCTCGCGGGGGCGGGCGCGGGCGAGTTGCACGCCGTGGTGGCGGCCGAGGACGTGGTGGTGCTGGAACGCTGAGCGATGGAACCAGGCGAATCCCAATTCAACGCGGACACCGGGGACGGCGCCCTTCCAAATTCACGGGCGGGACGCCCGTGCCACCGCTGAGCCATGATTCGCAACGCAACCCTGCTCGTTCTGCTCGCGCTCGTGCTCGCGCTGCCCTTCGCGCTCCGCCCGAAGGGAGAACGGGCGGGGGGCGCGGAGGACACCGTGGTCGTGATCTCGCCCCACAACGAGGCGATACGGCACGAGTTCGAGGCGACCTTCCGTCGCGCTTATCGGGGGGCCACGGGCCGCGGCATGCGGATCGACTGGCGCCTGATCGGGGGCACGACGGAAATCACACGGTATCTGGAAGGCGAATACGTCGCCTCGTTTCAGGACTTCTGGACGCGCGGGCTCGGCCGGCCTTGGAGCGC
>CAMLNJ010000064.1 GCA_946481225.1 uncultured Verrucomicrobiota bacterium
TACGGCGCCCACACCGCGGGTGGCTCTGGGCGTTATGTTCGCTGTCGTCGATCTTCCAGCTAGCGAACATCACTGGTCGATCGTCACCGCACTTAGGCGGCGAGGGGCATTTCTTCGTAGGTGCCGATTATTGTTTTTGAAGGTGGATTAACGCGGGGCCTTCACCCGCGAAGGGCTGCCATGCACTCCAACCAAGGGTCGAATCCAGAACACCCCCGAAATTGTTTGGTTTCGGCGATCTTCCGGGACACGGCCGGCGCCGCGTCGTGCCGGTGATCTGAAAGAACGAGCGGCCACCTTCGATCACCCCGCGACGCTTTGCAAGCGACCTCTCACGCTTCCCCCAGCGCCACCCACTCCGCCACGATCGGCTCGTCCGCCGCGGGCATCGGCATCTTCGCGATCTCCGCGCGCGTCACCCAGCGCAGCGCCGCATGTTCGCGCGCCTCCGGCCTCGCTCCCGCGTCCGCGAACCGCGCCCGAAACGGAATCAACCGCACCGTCAACTTCTCGTAGGCGTGGGTCACCGGTGCGAGCGCACCCCCCGGAATCGCCACGCAACCCAGCTCCTCCGCAATTTCCCTGACCAGCGCCTCTTGGGGACTCTCCCCCGGCTCGATCTTGCCCCCGGGGAACTCCCACAGCCCGGCAAGATGCTTGCCCGCCGGCCGTTGGGCGAGAAGCAGCCGCCCCTGATCGTCCTCGATCAAAGCGCATACGACTTGAAGCACGGGTATTGCATCCATGGGAACGACTCAACTAGCGTTCGTTTTACCGACAAGACCCGAACAAGACCGTTTACTGCCCGCAGTAACCACTTTCCTCCGGCTCGCGTCCCACTTCGTCATGCGCACCACCACCGATGGCAGCCTCTCGTCTTGGCCGCTGCGCGTTTTTCGTCCGTGGGTGGTCGGATCCGCCGGCGGCGCCTCGTTGGGAGTCCTTCTCCTTTCCGTCTCTCCCGCGCCGATCGCGGAGGAAAATGGTTACGTCGAGTTCGCGCCGCGCGCCGCGGTCTACGACCAGCCGTCCTCGGCCGGCTCTGTGCCAGACCCCTTTGCACCCGCCACCTCGCTCTCCGGGCCGAAGGCGGACTGCTCGCTTCCGGCCGGCGATGCGGTCCCCGCCGCCGTCGAACCGGCCGGGACTCCCTGAACGACACGCCCGCCCGCCCCCGCCCGGCGCGCCCTGACCGCGCCGAGCCGAGCCGGCGGAACCACGCCGCTCAGCCGGCGGCCGCCCGCCAGAGCACGAACACGAGCAACTGCGCGCAAAACACCCGCAGCAGCATGACCAAGGGATAGACCGAGGCATAGGCCACGGCGGGCGCGTCGCTGGCGGTCGTCTGCTGGGCAAAGGCCAGCGCCGGCGGATCGGTCATCGAGCCCGCGAGCAGGCCGCAGATCTCGGGGTAGTTGATCTTCTTCCAGGCGCGGGCGAGCAGCCCCACCACCATCAGGGGAACGGCCGTGACCACCGCGCCCCAACCCAGCCAGACGAGCCCGTCGCCATCGAGCAGGATCGAGACGAACTTCTCCCCCGACTTCATGCCCACCGCCGCGAGGAAAAGCGTGATCCCGATCTCGCGCAGCGCGAGGTTGGCGCTCGGCGGCAGATGCCAGACCAGCGAACCCGTGTTGGCCGCGCGCGAGAGCAAGATCGCCACCACGAGCGGACCGCCCGCCAGGCCCAGCTTCACCGGCGCCGGCAGGCCGGGCACCAGCAGCGGTATCGAACCCACCACTACACCGAGGGCGATGCCGAGGAAAAACGGGATCGGATGCGGGTGCTCCAGCGCCTTCGGCGAGTTGCCCACCGCCGCGGCGACGGCGTCGATTCCCGGCGCCTCGCCGACCGCCATGAGAATGTCGCCGAACTGGAGCCGAAAACCCGCCGTCGGCGTGAATTCCAGCCCCTGCCGCGTCACGCGGGTCACCACGACGTTGTGCTGCGCGAGCGTCGAGATCTCGCCCAGCGCCTTCCCCAGCACCGCGCCCTGCGTCACGAGCAGGCGGCGGTTGGTCACGTCTCCCGGGATCGCCTTGAGATCCACCCCCGCGTCCGCCCCCACCACCACGCGCAGCGAGTCGAGGCCCTCCTCGGGACCCACCGCATGCAACACGTCGCCGAGCGCGAGCGTGGTATCCAGGCGGGCCACCGCCACCACGCCGTTCCGCGAAAAACGCGAGATCACCACGCCCGAGCCGGCGAGGCCGGGGATCGCGTCGATGCGGCGACCCACCAGATTGGCGTTTCGGACCTCGAGGTTCCGGCCCGTCGGCGGTGGCACCGCGGGACGCAGGCTCGCCTCCGCCGCCCGCACCTCCGCCGCCACGTCGACGCGAAACACCGTGCGCACCGTCAACATGGCCAAAATGATGCCGAGGATGCCGAACGGATACGCGACGGCGTAGGCCAGGCCCTGGATCGCGGTGGCGTCCGGCGCGGCCCCCACCTGCTTGAACGCCTCGCCCGCCGCGGCCAGCGAGGGCGTGTTCGTGGTCGCGCCGGAAAGCAGGCCCAGTCCCGCCGTGATCGGCACCCTACCCGTCAGGATCAGCGCCGCCGCGACCGCGGTGCCGGACAGCACCACCGAGGCGGCGAACAGGTTGAGCATAAGCCCGCGCGAACGCAGCGAGGCGAAAAAACCCGGGCCGATCTGCAGACCGAGCGTGTAAACGAACAGGATCAGACCGAACTCGCGCACGAAATCCAGCACCTCATGGTGCGGCGCAAGTTTCAGATGACCGAGCGCCAGGCCGGCGAACAAAACGCCCGCCACGCCCAGGCCGACACCGCGCACTTTTAGCTTTCCCAGCGCCGTGCCGGCCGCGCCGGCGGCCGCGAGCAAAATCACGGTGCGCGCGACGGATTCGTTGCCAAACAGATTGATGAGCCAGTCCACAGGCGGATCTTAACAGGTTTTCCGCCCTGCACACTCCGCATTTCTTGGCCGCCAGCGCCCTTATCCGGACGACAAAATCCGCAAGTCGCGCGCACGTCTTCCCAAAAACCGCCAAGAGCGTTCCCTCCTCCCGTGGCATGCTCGCGGTGTCATGTCCACCGCATCCCGCCGCCTCGTCCCCCTCATCGCCGCCGTCGCGCTCTCCGCGCCGCGCGCCGTCGCCTCGGCGGCTCCCGCCGGACCGGTCTGGGAGGCGTCGCTCGGGGCCTCGGCGGGCTTCGACTCCAACGTCTATCTCGCCGAGTTCGGCCCGCTCGCCAACCGCGAGTCCGCCTTCGGCGCCGTGTCGGCCCGCGTCGGCACGAAACTCGGGTCGGGCCTCGCCTTCTCCTATTCCGTCATCAGCACGAAATTCTCGGAGCAGCCCGACGAGGACAACATCAAGCAAAGCCTCGCCGCCTCCTGGGCCCGCAAACTCGATGCCCTCGCCTGGAACGCCTCCACCGAGTTCGCCCTCGTCGACGGCGACGACCGCGCCGTCGACTACGGCTCCGGCGTCGGCAGCGCCTTTTCCACCGCGGTCCCCCGCGAGCGTCGCGACCAGTTCCAAAACAAGACCGACCTCGCCCTTCGCCACGACGCCGCTCCCGCCTTCGTCCGCGCGGTCGGCAAGCTCCAGTATTGGGACATGCGCACCGCCGCGGTGAGCGCCTGCAACTACGTCGACCGCCACGACACGCAAGGCGGCGTCGATCTCGGCCGCGTCCTGGCCGCCGGCAAATCCGAGGCCTACCTCGGCTATCGCCGCGGTTACCAGTTTCAGGACAACGATTTTGCCCCGGCCACCGTCGCCAACGCCTCCAACCACTATGACCGCCACCTCGCCGGCTTCGACGGATCCCCGGTGAAATCGCTCAAGATCAACGCGCAGGCCGGCTGGGAAAAACACCGCTACAACGCCGACTACGCCGACAGCCCGCACGAGGAAGGCCTCTTCGTCGACGCGTCCCTCACCTGGTCCCCCGGCCCCGACGACGAGCTCCAGTTCAAGACGAGCCAGGCCCGCGGCTTTTCCACCACCGGAAAAAACAGCGTGCTCTTGAGCTCCCACCAGCTCGCTTGGAAACATGCCTTCAACACCGTCTGGACCACCACCCTCGCCGGCCGCGTCTCCGAGGCCGAATACGCGCCCTACCGCCGCGACGACCTCGCCTACGCCGCCACCGCCTCGCTCACCTGGAACGCGACCAGGAGCCTGAGCTGCACGCTCACCGTCTCCCAGGATTGGGGCCGCAACAATCTCAACGGTCTCACCGGCCTGGCCGAAGAGAAACGCGAGTTCGACCGCACCTCCGTCTCCGTGGGCGTGAACTGGAAACTCTAGTCCTGGCAGGCGCGTCCGCGCGCGCCTCGCTCTCCGCGCCTCGCATTCGGCCCGCCACGAGCGTCCCGGCCCGTGGCGGACAGGCGCCCCGCCTTCCCGCTTGCAATCATAAGCGCGACGCCCCCGCCGCCGCAGTCCGCGCCCCTCCCGACGTTTTGCCTTCAACTCCCCCTGCCCGCGCCCCCAGCCTGCGCGCGTGCCCGACACCGCCTCCGCCAGCTCCGCTCCCGTTCCCCCGACCGCCCCTCGCATCCTCGTCGTCGGCGGCGGCGCCGCCGGCTTCTTCGGCGCCATCGCGGCCGCCGAGGCCAATCCCGCCGCGCGCGTGTATCTCTACGAGGCCACCGCCCATCCGCTTGCGAAGGTCCGCGTCTCCGGAGGCGGACGCTGCAACACCACCCACGCCTGCTTCGAGCCGCGCGAGTTGATCAAACGCTACCCGCGCGGGGGACGCGAACTGCTCGGTCCCTTTACCCGCTTCGGCCCGCGCGACACCGTGGCCTGGTTCGCCGAACGCGGCGTCACCCTCAAAACCGAGGACGACGGCCGCATGTTCCCCGACACCGACGACTCCGCCACCATCATCGCCGCCCTCCGCACCGCCGCCGACAAGGCCGGCGTCAGCCTCTTCACCAGCATGGGCGTCCGCACCGTCGAGCGCGCCATCGGCGGCGGCTTCGACGTCACCTTCACCGACGACTCCCAGGCGCGCTTCGACCGCGTGCTCATCGCCACCGGCGGCAACAAGGGCTCCGCCGGCCTGACCATCGCCTCCACGCTCGGCCACGCCATCGAGCCGCCCGTGCCGTCGCTTTTCACCTTCCACATCGCCGACCCGCGCCTCGTCGGTCTGGAGGGGCTTTCCGTGCCCGACGCCGCCACGTCCGTGCCCGGCGCCAAGCTCGCCGACCGCGGCCCGATGCTCGTCACCCACTGGGGCCTCAGCGGCCCCGCCATCCTGAAACTCTCCGCCTGGGGCGCGCGCGAGCTCGCCGCGCGCGACTACTGCTTTACGCTCCACGTATCCTGGAACGGCCACACGCCCGCGCAGGCCCTCGCCGCCCTCCAGGCCTGGCGCGACGCCAACCCGCGCAAGCAGGTCGCCACCCTGAACCCCTTCGCCCTGCCCTCGCGCCTCTGGGACCGCCTGATCGCCGCCGTGCCCGGGCTGGCCCCGACCGCACAATGGGCCGGCGTATCAAAAGATCACCTACAGAAGCTCGCCTCCCAGGTCGGCGCCTCCGAGTTCCAGGTCGAGGGCAAGAGCCTGAACAAGGAGGAGTTCGTCACCTGCGGAGGCATCCGCCTGCGCGAGGTCGATTTCAAGACCATGGAGAGCCGCCTCGTCCCCGGCCTGCACTTCGCCGGCGAAGTGCTCGACATCGACGGTGTCACGGGCGGCTTTAACTTTCAGGCCGCCTGGACCACGGGCTGGCTCGCCGGCCGCGCCATGGCCGGCTCCCCCGCCTAGTTCCACTTTGCCAACCCGGGGCCTCGTCCGCGCCCCCCCCGGCGGACGACTCCTTCGCTCGACATCCCGGAAGGTGTAGCCACGGCCGTGTCGGCCGTGCCCTTTGCCCGACGCGCCCGACACGGACGCGACGACAACAAAATCGACGCCTTCGGAGAACACCCCGTGCACAGCCTAACCAAGCACAACCAGGGCGGCGGCCCGCTCAATCGGCGAGCCGCTTCGCCCCCGCCAGGACGCCGTCGAATATCTTTTCCGCCACCCGGGCGGGGAAACCCTTCGGCAAGCGCGAGCCGACTCTTGCCACCGCCGTCGCCACGCTCGCGGCCAGCTCGGCGCGGATCGCCTGCGCATCGCCCAAGCCAGCCGAGCGGGCCACCGCGTCCCAATGCCTGGGCTCGATCTCGCGGATCTTCCAGTGCGCGTTCTTCGAGCGCACCGCCATCGCCAGGCGCGCCTTGTGGATATCCAGTTGATTCGCCCCGCGGCCGATGATCGGCCACGCCGAGAGCACATCGTAGAGCGGCGTAAGGCGGTAGCCGCCTCCTCGTTCCAGGAACAACGAAAAGTTCTTCGCATGCCCGTCCGTCGCCGCCAGCAGCCAGAACGCGATCTGCGCCTTGATGAAGGCCGTCTTGTCCGCGCGCGGCCGGGCGCCTCCGTCCAGCACCCGGAAGATATCACGCATGCCCGGACCGCCATCCGACTCGTATTTGAGCGAGCCCGGCACGCCGAGCGCCTGGCAAAAATCCTCCTGCGGCAATCTCGCTATCCAGCCGCGCTCATCCTGCCAGGCGCGGTCGAAACGCTCCACCACGAGCACCCGCCGTTTTCCGAAATCGGCGATCTCGCAATCCGCCACCTCGAGTCCGAACTCCCGCAAAAGTTGCGCGCACAGCCACTCGTTTTCCACCGATTCCGCCATGTCCGCCCGCAAGTTCCCCACCAGCCCGAGCGGCAGTTTCAGGATGTGCGTCGTCGGCGTCGCCCCGCGCGGCCGCCACCAGCGGTTTTGGTTCCAAAGCAACGCCGTCTTCTCCTGCGCCCCGGCGATGGAAATGCGAAACTCGCCGGCGTCATCCCGCCCCGCCAGCCGGGAATCGCTCAACGCGCCCGCGATCATCGCCTCGACGTCCGCGTCGTTCAGGGGATCGGCGTCGACTCGGTCGACTTCTCCCGGCTCCTCCCCGGGCGGCAGAAGTTGCACCGCGCCGACACAATCGCGCCCCACGGCGGCCAGGAGGTCGAAGGCGTCCACGGAGTCGGTGGCGAAGCGCGCCTGCACGCGCCGCCGGATGCCGTCGCTGTCGGGCAGGAGATTATCGAAATAGTTTCGCACGCGCTCTCCGGCGTGCGGGGCGTTCCCCGGGACGAAGGGCAGGGACAACGACAAGACGCGCGCCGCAGGGTGCCCGGTCCAGGCCTCGTCATAGCGAAACAGATCCCGCCCTCCGCGCCCCTGGCTCCACTCGCCCACGCGCAGTCCGTTCATCCACACAAAGAGGGAGGCCGGCGTCTTCATGATCCCCCGTTCGCCCGAGGCGATCACCAGGCGCCGTTCTCCGCCGCTCTCTGCACGCGGGTCTTGGTCTTGCGCGCCGGTCTCGCGACATAGTCGGCCCGGGGCTCCGCCAATGCGCCCGAATCCGCGTCCGGGACCTCGATATTGAGCCGCCCGCCCAAGGCCGACACCAGTCGGGCGATTTGATCGAATCCGGTCACGCCAGGCGCCTTCTCGATCGCCGCGACTCTCCGTTGGCTGACGCCAAGAAGCGTGCCGAGCTCGGTCTGGTTAAGCCCCCGCGTCTTCCTCAACGCCCTCAGCACGACCTTCAACTGGTCGGGATTGTCGACCCGGTAGTTCATACCGACAAAAAACCACATTTAGATTCTGAATGCAATATAGCATTTATCCAATCTATTTCAAAAACAGCCTTTATAAGTGCTAAATTAAAGGAGCCGCCCTTCCCGGCACACCTCGTTCGCATCGGCCGATATGTCCGACATCGAGGAGCCGCGCGCCGTCGACCCCGACCACCCGTGAAAGGCCCCCCGGTCCGCTTAAGCGGCTTTATCTTCGGCGCTTGCCAGAAAGCGCGAAAGAATTGCGCTTATCCGCGCCCTCAACTCCGCATGACCCGCAAACACCTTCTTCGCTCCAGTCTCGTCGTCACGACGTTCGCGCTCGCCTTCGCTCCTTCCGCCCGGGCTTTCACCATCGTCGTCGACTACACCTACGACACGAACGACTACTTCGCCAACACGACCGCCAAAGCCGCTCTCGAGGCCGCCGCCGCCGACCTCAGCGCCGTTCTCACCAACACCCTCGGCGCCGTCCCGTCCGATATCTTCACCGGCACCAACGGCGACACGACCGCGACCTTCAATTGGAACCTGGCAATCACCCATCCGACCAATGGCTCCACGGTCACGTTCAACTCCTTCGCCCTCGCCGCGAACGAATACCGCGTCTTCGTCGGCGCGCAGCTCCTCTCCGGCGCCACGCTCGGCCAGGGCGGTCCCGGCGCCGCCGGATTATTGCTGAGCGGGGGCGGTTTCTCCTCCGAATGGGTCGGCGCCATGGCCGCCGCCGAGTCCGCATCCAACGCCGCCCTCTCCCGGGGTTCCGGCGCCGTGATCGGCTCTTTCTCCGGCGGCGCCACGCTCGGCGACACGACCGCCAACTATAACCTTCAACACGGGCTCACCTACGGAAATCTCTGGTTCGACACCGACGCCGATTGGCACTTCGACCACACCACCGCGGTCGGCGCCGGCAAAAGCGACTTCTACTCCGTCGCCCTCCACGAGATCATCCACAGCCTTGGCGCGGGCGGCTCCGTTTCCTGGACCGCCAACCATTCCGGCACCACGTGGCTCGGCGCGGAGGCCGTGGCCGAAAACGGCACCGGCGTCGGTCTGCTCAATCCCTCGCA
This sequence comes from uncultured Verrucomicrobiota bacterium, assembly GCA_946481225.1. The sequence continues at coordinate 8,697 of CAMLNJ010000064.1, forward strand.
AGACCACCTCGCCTCCGGCACCATCAGCGCCACCGCGCTCGGCGGCGCCAACCAGGAGGTCGTGATGTCGCCCACCATCACCACCGGCACCCGGAAATGCCTGACCGAGCTCGATCTCGCCATGTTGCGCGATCTCGGCTTCGAGACCGCGTCTCCCGTCCCCGAGCCCGCCTCCGCCGCCGCTCTCGCCGCGCTTGCCGCCCTCGCCTTCGGCGCCACGCGCCGCCGCCGCCGCTCGTAGCGGAGAAGCGGAGCCGTTTCACCCCGCTTCGCCCGCCCCCGCCTCGCTTGCCCAAAGGCACGCGGCTTGCATCCTCCGCCGCGTGCCCAGCCTTCGCCGTTTCCTCGCCCCACTGATCCTCCTCGCGTTCGCCGCTTGCTCGCGCGGGCCCAAGGAGCCCCCGGCCGGGACGGCCGCCGCCGGCAACGACCTTCCCGATCTCGGCGGCCTCCGCGTCCTCGTCGCCCTCGAAAACGGCTACGTCCCCTTCAGCTACATCCGCACCGACACCCGAGAAGCCGTCGGCTGGGATTACGACGCGCTTCGCGAGCTCGGCCGCCGCCTGAACTTCACGCCCGATTTCCACGAGATCGCCTGGGACTCCCTCATCCAAGGCGTCTCCACCGGCCAGTTCGACCTCGCCGCCGACGGCATCACCATCACCCCGGAGCGCGCCCAAGTCGTCGACTATTCCGCGCCCTACCTGACCATCCGCCAACGCCTCCTCGTCCGCGCCGACGAATCGCGCTTCGATTCGATGAAGGCCTTCGCCGCGCTCCGCGACACCCGCATCGGCGCGCAGAAGGGCAACACCAACTACGGCGTCTCCGAAAAGCTCGTCGGCGCCGCCCGCGTCGTCGCCTACGACGGTTTCGGCGAACTCATCCAGGCCCTGCTCACGCGCGACGTCGACGCCGTCATCGTCGACGACATCACCGGCTACGGCTTCGTGCGCCTCAACTCCGGCAAACTCCGCCTCACCGCCGACGCCCTCGAGGAACAGGAGCTCGGGCTCATCTTCCCCAAGGGCTCCAAGCTCCGCGCGCCGGTCGACACCGCGCTCGCCGCCATGAAAGCCGACGGCACCCTCGCGAAACTCAACGCCAAGTGGTTCTCGGAAACCGCCGCGCCCCCCGCCGCTCCGCAATAAGCGTCCGTTCTGGATCTTCAGGTTTCAGGTCTCAGGTTTCATCCTTTCCGTCCATGATCGGCCCCGACGGCGCCCTCGTCCGTGAACACCGCTCGCCCCTCGCCCGGGCGCCGTGGTGGCTGCTCGTCCT
>CAMLNJ010000065.1 GCA_946481225.1 uncultured Verrucomicrobiota bacterium
TCTCGCCCCGGGCGGTGACCTCCTTCACGCCCGTCTGCGCGCAAAACCACTCCGTGATCGCCGGGGCGTCCTTCGACTCCGCCGCCACGATGAAATCGAGGTCGCCCACCGTCTCGAGGTTTCGCCGCAGCGAGCCCGCCGCCTCCGCGCGCCGCACCTGAGGCAGCCCTCGCAGACCGGCCACGATCGGCTCCGCCACCGCGCGCGCATCCCACCATAGGTGGCGTTTTCCGTAGGCCGCGCGATTCGCCAGTCCCTCGAGCAGCTTCGCCTGCGTCTTCTCCCCGAAGCCCGCCAGCCCCGCCACGCGCCCCGCCTTGCAGGCCGCCTCGAGTTGCTCGGGCGACTCCACCCCGAGTTGCTCCCGCAGGGCCTTGATCTTTTTCGGCCCGAGACCCGGCACCTCGAGCAGCCCGACCAGCCCGTCCGGGATCCGCGCCCGGAGCTTTGCGTAAAACTCCAGCCCGGTCGGCTCGGTCGCCGCGTGCAGCTTGGTGATCTTGTCGACCAGCGCCTCGCCGAAGCCCTTCAGCTCCCCGAGCGTCCCCGCCGCCATCCGCGCGTCAAACTCCGCGCCCTCCATCGCCTCCAAGGCGCGGGCCCCGTTCTGGTAAGCGCGCGTCTTGAACGGGTTCTCCCCCTCGAGTTCCAGGAGCATCCCGATCTCATCCAGCACCGCGGCGATCTGGTTTTTCGTCATGCCGACAAGGCAGCGCGCATTCCCTCCGCGTCAACCCCGACCACGCCAGGGCGCGCGGTCTCCCGATATCGCGGGTGGCGCGCCCTTTCGGCGGGCGCAAGGCGGCCAGGCCGGCCGTCGCCGCCGATTACGTATACGCGACGATCCGAAGCGAAAAACTGAAACCTGCGACGCGGCCGTATTCGCGTCTCGCCAATAACCAGTGTTCGTTTAGGGCTTCTCTCCGCATCGCGTCGCCAACCACCCCTTAAGCCGCCCGCGCGTGCCGCGGATACGGCCGCCCTCCATGCAAATCGCCGTCTTTAGCGCCAAGGCGCATGATCGCCGTTTTCTCGACGCCGCGAACGCACGCGCCGGCCACGGCTTGCTCTACCTCGACGCCCGGCTCGACCGGCACACCGCGACGCTCGCGGAAGGCCGGCCCGCCGCGAGTATCTTTGTCAACGACAGCGCGGACGCCGCCGTCCTCTCCGCACTCGACCGCCACGGCGTGCGGCTCCTCGCCCTGCGCTCCGCGGGTTACAACCACGTCGACCTGGAGGCCGCGCGCGCCCTCGGGATCACGGTGACTCACGTACCCGGCTACTCGCCGCACGCGGTCGCGGAGCACACCATCGCGCTGCTGCTCTCGCTCGTGCGCCACATCCCGCAGGCCTATTCGCGGGTGCGCGAAGGCAATTTCTCGATCGAGGGCCTGATGGGCTTCGATCTGCACGGCAAGACCGCCGCCATCGTCGGCACGGGCCGGATCGGGAGCGCGGTGGGACGCATTCTCCAAGGCATGGGCATGCGGGTTCTGGCCTACGATCCACGCCCCTCGGCCGAGGCCGTCGGCCACGGATTCCAATTCGGGGCGCTCGAGAAAGTGCTCGGCGAGGCCGACGTCGTCTCGCTCCACTGCCCGCTCCTGCCGAACAGCCGTCACCTGATCAGCCATACGACCCTCGGCTGGATGAAACGCGGCGCCGTGCTGATCAACACCTCGCGCGGCGGCCTGCTCGAACCGCGCTCCGTGCTCGACGCTCTCGAAACGGGCCGCCTGGGCGCGCTGGCCCTGGACGTCTACGAAGACGAGACCGCGCTCTTTTACGAAGACCTCTCCGACCAAGGCATGCGCGACGAGACGCTGGCGCGGCTGATCACGCTACCTAACGTGCTTGTCACCGGCCACCAGGGCTTTTTCACGCGCGAGGCGCTTCAGACGATCGCCATCGACACCATCGCCGCGCTCAACGCGTTCGCGGCGGGGCGTCCCTGCCCGCACACGCTTACCGCGCCGCCCGCGGTGGCGAGTTCGGCTCGCAAACCCGCCGCCTCGCCGCCTTTCGACGAGGATTCACGCTTCCCGGAGAACCACGAACGGGAACCGGAATTTTCCCGCCCGGCGTAGGACGTCGCGCCGCGGCGCGCGGACGAAGGCTCCCTACTCCACCACGCGCGGCACCACGACCATGTGGTCGCGCTGCGCGGGGGCGTTGCGAAGGGCCTGCTCGACGGGCAAGCCGGGGCGCGGTTCGTCGGCCTGAAGGACGTTGAAAATCGGCGTCGCGTGGGCGGTCGGCTCCACGCCGTCCACGTTCACCTGCTTGAGCTGCTCGATATGGCCAAGGATGTCGCCGAGCTGCGCGGAAAACTTCGCCTTCTCCTCGGGCGTGAGCGCGAGTCGGGAGAGCGTGGCGAGGTGGTCGATGTCGATGTGAACCGGAGAGGACATGGGCGGGGCGGGCGTTTTATTGGCTAACCACGGAGGACACGGAGGGCACGGAGAGGAGAACCGGAAACAGAAGGACGAAACCGCTCGTCTCGTCTCCTCTGTAGTTCTCTCCGTGGCCCTCCGTGGCCTCCGTGGTTAAAAGTCGGAACCGGATTAAAAATCCGCGATGCGGAGGAGGAGGGGCTTTCCGAGCGTGCAGTTGAGCTTGGCGAGGCGGTTCACGGTGAGGCGAATGGCGGCCTCGCTGCATTCGTGGGTGGTGAGAAGAAGCGACGCGGCGTCGGGCTTTTCGCTCGGGCGCTGCACAAGGCTGGCGATGCTCACGCGCGCGCGGGCGGTGCAGTTGGCGATCTTGGCGAGCACGCCGGGCTGGTCCTTCACGTCGAGGCGCAGGTAGTGGCGCGAGCGCAGGGCCTCGGCGGGCGTGAGAGCGAGCTTGGCCGGGGGCGCGGGCGGAAGCACGGCGGCGCCGCGCACGAGGAGCGAGGCGGCGTCGATGATGTCGCCGATGACCGCGCTGGCGGTCGGGTCCTGGCCGGCGCCGCGACCGATGTAGGTGGTCTCGCCGACGACGTCGCCGGCGACCGAGATGCCGTTGTAGACCTCGTTGACGTTGGCGATGGCCTTCGAGAGCGGGAGCAGCGCGGGCCAGACGCCGACGGAGAGGGCGTTGCGCTCGAGGTCGCGCTCGATGACGGCGAGCAGCTTGATCGCGTAGCCGTTCTCGCGGGCGAAAGCCAGGTCGGCCTGGGTGAGCTGGGTGATGCCCTCGACGACCATCTTCTTGGTCGGCACCCAGGTGCCGTGGGCGAGGTAGGCGAGCACGGCGGCCTTGTGGGCGGTGTCCCAGCCCTCGACGTCGAGCGACTCGTCGGCCTCGGCGTAGCCCAGCTCCTTGGCCTCCTTGAGGATCGCCGGGTAGGCGAGCCCCTCCCGCTCCATGCGGGTGAGGATGTAGTTGCAGGTGCCGTTTAGAATGCCGTAGATGCGGCGGAACTTGTTCGCGACGAGCCCCTCGCGCAGCGCCTTGATGATCGGGATGCCGCCGGCGACCGAGGCCTCGAAGAAAAACTGGCCACCGTGCTTGTGGGCGGTGGCGAAGAGCTCGGGTCCGTGGGCGCAGAGAAGAGCCTTGTTGGCGGAGACGACGGTCTTGCCGCGCTTCAGCGCCTCGAGGGTGACCTTGCGGGCGAGGCCGGTGCCGCCGATGAGTTCGCACACGATCTGGATCTCGGGATCGGTGGCGATGGAGAGCGGATCGGTCGTGAGCTGGTCGGCCTTGAGGCGCACGGCGCGCTTCTTGTCGAGATCGCGGACGGAGGCGCGGGCGAGGACGAGCTTGGCGCCGAGACGGGCCTCGAGTTCGGGACGGGCGCGCTCGATGTGTTTCCACACGCCCTGGCCGACGGTGCCGAGGCCGCAGATGCCGATGTTGATGACGGAGACGGAAGCCATGTGGGAAACGGTTTAGGAGAGGCGAATCAGGGTTGGCCAGACGAGACGGAATCGGCGGGCTTCTTCACGAACTTGTTTTCCGTGCCATTGCAGAGACGGACGATGTTCGGGCGGTGGCGAAGAATGACGAAGGCGCCGATCACGGTGGCGAGGATCGCGAAAGCCGTCGGCGCGCCGAGCAGCCAGGCGGCGGCGGGCAGCGAGACCGCGGCGACGATCGAGGCGAGCGAGACGTAGCGGGAGCTCGAGAATGTGACGACCCACGCGACGGCGGCGAGGAGGGTCGGCAGCGGGAGAAGGACGACCAAACCGCCCGCGGAGGTGGCGACGCCCTTGCCACCCTTGAAGCGCGTCCAGCAGCTGAAGCTATGGCCGATGAGGGCGAAGACGAGGCCGGTGATGGCGGCGGCGACTGCTTTGGTTTGGCTCCCCGTGTAGAAGACCTCGTCAGTTCCGTCGGAATGAGTGCCACCAAGGACCATGCCCGCGCCAAGAAACCACAGCGGCCAGCCCGCCGCCACCGCCCCCTTCAGCGCATCCAAGAAAAACGCCAGGTCGCCGGCGCGTTTGCCCTTTTTCCCAAACATGCCGCCGAGCACCCGCTTCACGTTCGTCGCGCCGGGATTCTTCGAGCCATGCTCGAAGATGTTCACGCCAAACTTGCGCGCGATCAGCCAGCCGAAGGGCAAGGCGCCGAGGAAGTAGCCGGCGACTGCGGCGAGAAGAAGCGGGATCAGCATGATCTAGGAAAATAGCCGCAAAGAACACAGAGAGCGCAAAGACGACCTGAATGAAGGCCCCCGTCGCTTCGGTTCTCTGTGCTCTTTGCGTTCTTTGTGGCTAATCCTTCCGATTCGCGCCGCTCAGAGCTGGACGAACTTCGCGAGCTTGATGTTCGCGTTGGCCTTGAGGGCCTCGCGGGCGGCGGCGCTGGGCTCGTGATCGACGCGCACCACCATGTAGGCGGTGCCGCCGGGCGTGAGGCGCGAAAGCGACATGTCGGCGATGTTCACGCCGTCCTGGCCGAGCAGGGTGCCGACGGCGCCGACCATGCCGGGCTTGTCGTTGTTCTCGAGAACGAGGAGCGAACCCTCGGCGGCAACCTCGACCTCGCGGCCGTTGATACCGACGATGCGGGGCTCGTTGTTCTTGCCGATGAGCGTGCCGCTCGCGCTGTGCGTGGAGCCGTCGCCCGCGGTGGCCTCGATCTCGATCAGATCGGTGTAGTCGCCGGCGTCGCTGTTCTTCATGACCTCGAACTGAACGCCGAGGCGCTGGAGCAGCGTCGGCGCGTTTACCGCGTTGACGCTGTCGCCGCTGATGCGACGCAGGAAGCCGCCTTGGATGGCGCGGGTGATGGCGTTGACGTCGAGGTCAGCGACCTTGCCGGTGTAGGCGACGCGGATCTTGGCGATCTGCTTGGGCGCGATCTGCTGCACGAGGGTGCCCAGCTTGCCGCCGAGCGAGATGAAGGGTGCGAGGATCTTGGCCGCGGCGGCATCCATCGAGGGAAGGTTGACGGCGTTGCGCACGGCGCCGTGGAGGAGCACGTCGGCGATCTGCTCGGCGATCTCGATGCCGACCGATTCCTGGGCCTCGGCGGTGGAGGCGCCGAGATGCGGCGTGAGGGTGACGTTGGGCAGGGTGCGGAACTCGCTGTCCTTGGCGAGGGGCTCGTCCTCGAACACGTCGAGGCCGACGGCGGCGACGTGGCCGCTCTTCAGGCCGGCGAGAAGGGCCGCCTCCTTGATGATGCCGCCGCGGGCGCAGTTGAAGAGGCGGATGCCCTTCTTGCACTTCGCGAGCGCGGCCTCGTCGATCATGTATTTGGTCTCGTCCGTCAGCGGCATGTGGACGGTGATGTAGTCCGCCTGCGGGAGGAGCTCGTCGAGGGTAACGGCCTCGACGCCCATGGCCTTGGCGCGGCTGGGGGCGAGGTAGGGATCGTAGGCGACGACCTTCATACCGAAGGCGAGCGCGCGCTTGGCGACCTCGCCGCCGATGCGGCCCATGCCGACGATGCCGAGCGTCTTCTTGAAGAGCTCGACGCCGGAGAACGACTTGCGGTCCCACTCGCCGCGGCGCATCGAGGCGGCGGCGTTGGCGATGGGGCGGGCGCCGCAAAGCATGTGGGTGAACGTGAGCTCGGCGGTGGCGATCGTGTTGCCGCCGGGGGTGTTCATGACGACGACGCCGTGCTCGGTGGCGGCCTCGACATCGACGTTGTCCACGCCCACGCCGGCGCGGCCGACGACTTTCAGGTGCGGCGCGGCGGCGAACACGTTGCGGGTGATCTTCGTCTCCGAGCGGACGGCGATCGCGTTAACATCCTTCACCAGCTCGATGATCTTTTCCGGAGAGGAGCCGTAGGCCTCGATGACTTCAAAGCCCGGCTGCTGACGCAGGTAGGCGACGCCCTTCGGTGAGATCTTGTCGGCGACGAGGATTTTCATGGGAGGAAAAGGGTCTAGCGAATACCCCGCCCATCCGGCGCGGCAAGGAAAAGCTCGGCGCAGACGCCGCCTCCCCTAGCCTGCCGCGAAATGACGCGCATCCAGCAGCAATATGCGTTTCTGACCGAGTGTCTGAAACTTTCGGAAGTCTTTCGGCAGGCGCTTCTTCCCGTCAGCCGACGCCGCGAAAACGACGCCGAGCACTCCTGGCACCTTTGCCTGATGGCGATCACGCTGGCCGAGCACAGCAACCAGCCGGTGGACCTCGCCCGTGTGCTAAAGATGCTCGTGATACACGACATCGTCGAGATCGACGCAGGCGACACCTACGCCTACGACACCGCGCGCATGGTCGGGCAACACGAGCGCGAGGCGAAGGCCGCCGACCGCATTTTCGGCCTGCTTCCGCCCGCCCAAGCCATCGAGTTGCGCGCTTGCTGGGAGGAGTTTGAGGCGAAGTCCACGCCCGAGGCGAAGTTCGCCGCCGCGGTCGACCGCCTGCAGCCGATCCTGCTCAACCTCCTCTCGAACGGCGAAAAATGGCGCGAGCACGGCGTCACCCGCGCCATGGTCGTCGCCCGCAACCAGCACGCCAACGACGGCGCATCCACCGTCTGGGCCCACGCGCTCACGCTGCTCGACGAGGCGGTCGCCCGCGGCTTCCTGCCGGCCGAGTGATCCGTGTAGCCCCGGCCGTGTCGGCCGGGGGGATTCGGCGCGGGCTAAACCAATCTCGCGGGCGGCACGCCCGTGGCAGAGCATCACGCCACCGCGAAGGGCTCGGGCACAAATTCGTAGGCGCCGGCGTCGGTCTTCCTCACGCGACCGAGGCCCGGGAAAGGCATGTGCGCGCCGAAGAGCCGCAACCGCTCCGCCGCCGCGCGGTCGAACAGTTTTCGCCGCGTCTCCACCGCGAGCGCCGGATCGGCGTCGAAGGCGAAACGCCAGCCCGGATGGGCAAAGCTGATCGCGTGGTGTCCCGCGACGTCGGCGAAGTGCAGCAGCGCGTCCTTGCCCGAACCGATGACCACCGCGAGGTGCCCCGGCGTGTGGCCCGGCGTGTCGAGCAGCTCGAAGCTTTCCAGGATGCGATCCTTGCCGGCCACGAGCTGGATACGGTCCTTGTAGGCGCCGAGCGCCGTCTGCGCCCCGGTCACGAATTCCTTCATCGACTCCGGCGGCACGGCCATGCCCGACAAATCGGGCGATGAGGACATCCAGAAATCGTGCTCCTTCTTTCCGACAAAAAGCTTCGCCTGCGGAAAGGCCGGGCGCTTCTCCGCGTCAAGCAGGCCGCCGAAGTTGTCGCGATGCGCGTGAGTCAGGACAACGCCCGTGACGTGTTCCGGTTTCACGCCGATGGACGACAAGGCCGCGAACATCTTCCCGCCCGCGGCGCCCATGTGGGGACCGCAGCCCGAGTCGATCAACACGAGCTCCGCCCCGGCGCGGACGAGCAGGGCGTTGACCGGCACCTGGACGCGATCCCTGGGCAACAAGGCCGCGTCCAGCGCCGCGGCGACCGCCCCCGGGGGCTCGTCCACGCCGAAAGGCGACTGGTCGCTTGGTGGAGTCACGCCGCCGTCGAAAAGCGCCACCGCGTCGAGTCCGCCGATTTTCAACCGATAGTAACCGGCTTGCTCGCCCGCGAGCTCGGGGAGCGGAGCCTTCGTCCCGACCTCGGGCTTCGCGGCCCCGGCCGGCCTTTTCTCCGGGGCGGGCGGCTCCCCTCCGCCCGGCTGGGATGAATCCGCCTTGCCCGTGAACAAGTTGGCGGCCGCGATCACGCCGCTGAGGGCTCCAAACCATTTCAACGCCTCGCGGCGGGAACACGGAGAGGAAACGGCGGCTTTCATGCGTCCCGAAAATGCCGCGCCCCGCCACCCGCGCAACCTGCGCCAAGGGCCTGATTCCCGGATAAATGCCCAAGGGCGCGCCCCGAGCCCCTGCCCGAGAAATGCGAGGCGATGTCTTGTAAACCAACCCGGCCGGGGCACGGGCGACGGGCTGATTTATTTACAAAACACGGCCTACGCCGCTTCCATCACGCCGAGCAACCGATGCAAAAACGCCTCGGCGGCCGGCCCGTGCTCGCGGGCTCCGGCGGCGAGTTGCTCCGCCGACTGCACCCAGCGCCCGCCGCTCCTCAACTCGTCCGCGCAGCCCGTCGCGATCTCGGCCACCGCGTCCGCGCCCATCTCCAGATGGAATTGCAGGCCCAGCACGCGCTCGCCCCAGGCGAAAGCCTGCTGCGCGCAGGCCGCGCTCTCGGCCAGACGCGTCGCGCCCGGCGGCAAGGTAAACGTGTCCCCGTGCCAATGCAGCACCATGGAATGTCCGGGAAACGCGTAACGCGCTCCGGCCGCACCTTCGTCCGTCGGCACCGCCCGCACCGGCCACCAGCCGATCTCGCGCTCCGGATTCTGCGCGACCTTGCCGCCAAGCACGTCGGCGATGAGCTGCGCGCCGAGGCATACCCCCAGCACGCGCTTCCCCGCGGCGAAGGCCGAGCAGAGCGCGGCTTTTTCCGCCAGGAGCCAAGGGTGATCGCGGTGCTGGTAGACGTTCATCGGCCCGCCCATCACGATCAGCCAGTCGTAATCGTCGACCTCCGGCGCCGCGTCGCCCGCCCACCATCGTGTGAACGAAATCTCATGGCCGCGCGCGCGCAGCCAAGGGGCGATGAGGCCGAGGCCCTCGAACGACACGTGCTGAAAGCAGCGGACTTTCATGCGCGCAGCAAAAACCCCGCCGCGCGCGAAGGCGAGGCGGGGTTGAGATTCAAATCGAACACCGGAGCAAAATGCTCCCGCCACTTTGGCTTCAGCAGGGTAGCGGGAGCATCCTGCTCCCGGACCTGCCGAAAAGGAGCATCCTGCTCCCGTCCCCTACTTCCACTCGTAGCGCACGCGGTAGGTGACGATCTTCTCCTCGTCGGGCTGGAGCTTCACGCGAAACTCCGCGGTGTCGGCATGAGTCTTCTCGTGCGGGTCGGACTGCTGGATGAGTTTCCAGTTGGGCCACTGATAGAAGTGCTCCACCACGCGCACCTCGACCGGCTCGGCCTTGCGGTTGCGCAGCTTCACCTCGAAAGCCTCCTCGCGGAAATCGTTCCGGCTGCTCATCGAGCTGTCGGTCTGCTTCTTCTCCACCGCGATGTCGAAAACGTCACCCGTGTAGAGGCGCACCGTCTCGTTCTTCGCGGTGTGGTCGAGGTTGTTCTCGCCCACGAATTCGAGGCGGTTATCCGCCGAATCCTGCCGGTAGAAGCGCGCCCGTCCCTTCGGCAGAGGCAGACCGAGGCCGCCGTTGTCCTTCGTGTTCTTGAATTCTCGGACGGTGGCGACCTTCGCGCCGTATTTCTGCTGGTCGAAGATGTAGAGCTGCGGCGCCGTCACGCCGGTGGCGCGGAGAAACTCGACCTGCTTCGTTTCCTGATCACGCAGCGTCACGGGGCGCGGCAGCGAGTAGAGGTGGAACTCGTCGAAGGCTTTTTCGGTGACGACGGCATCCGCGACCATGGCGGACATGACCATTTCCTGCTTTCGCCTCCCGGGCATCGGAACCGGTTCCGGCTGCACGCGGTTCACGTCGCCCGCCATGAGCTTGATCGTCGCGTCGTCGAAGCGTTTGCCCGTGCTGTTGTTCACC
>CAMLNJ010000066.1 GCA_946481225.1 uncultured Verrucomicrobiota bacterium
GAGGCGGTCCACGCGAAGCTGCGGCATCTGATCCGCGAGGGGATCGTGACCGGCCTGCGCATCGACCACATCGACGGGCTGCGCGATCCGGCCGGCTATCTGGAGCGGCTCCAGGCGATGGCGCGCGAGGAAGGCGTGGCGGGCGAGGTTCCCTTTTCGGTCCATGTGGAAAAAATCCTCGCGGTCGGGGAGCCGCTGTCGCGTTCGTGGGCGACCGAGGGGACGACCGGCTACGAGTTCGTCGAGCAGCTCGCCGGACTCCTGGTCGACTCGCGGCAGGAGTCGGCCTTCGACGCGATCTACGCGGACTTCACCGGCGCGACGGGCGACTATCCGGAGACGGTGTTGCGCAACAAGCGGCTCGTGCTCGACGAGATGTTCGCGAACACGGTGCTCATGCTCGCGCAGACCCTGAAGGATCACCTGCGCGTCGACCGGCGCTGGCGGGATTTCACGGTGATCGAGCTGGGATCGGCGATCCGCGCCCTGCTGGCGGGTTTCGCCGTTTATCGCACCTATCGGAGAAAAGGGGGCCCGGCCGAGGGGAAGGATCGGGCGGAGATCGCCCAGGCGGCGCGCGCGGCGCTCGCCATCGATCCCAGGATCGAGCCGGAGACGATCCACTTCGTGCGCGACGCGCTGCTTGGCGACTACCCGGAGGCGGGCGCCTTTCCGCCGCATCGGGACGCGATCAACGACTGGGCGCTCACTTTTCAGCAATACACGGGCGCGGTGACGGCGAAGGCCGTCGAGGACACGAGCTACTACACCTACAATCGGCTCGTCGCGTTGAACGAGGTCGGCGGCGATCCCGGCGTCTTCGGCAGGCCTGCGGAGGAGTTTCACCACGCGAACCGGCTGCGCCTCGAGCGCGCGCCGCGCATGCTGCTCGCGAGCTCGACCCACGACACGAAGATGAGCGAGGACGTGCGCGCGCGCCTGTTCGCGTTGTCCGAGATTCCGTGGGAATGGCGGGCTTGGCTGGAGGAGTGGCGCGAGCTCAACGCGCCGGCGAAGACGCGGATCGGCGAGCGCCTGGCGCCGGACGCGAACGAGGAGTATCGGCTGTATCAGATGCTGCTCGGCGCCTGGCCGGCGCCGCCCGGCGCGGAGAACGGCGTGTTTCGCGAACGAATCACAAGCCACCTGCGCAAGGCGGTGAGCGAGGCGAAGGTGAACACCTCGGTGCTGCATCCGAACCAGGCGTGGCTGGAGGCCTGCGACCGCTTCGTGGAGGCCCTGCTCGATCCCCGGGGCGTGTTCCTGCGGCGCTTCCGGCCGGCGGCGGAACGGCTCGCCCGCCTCGGCATGGTGAACTCGCTCGCGCAGGTGGCGCTCAAGCTGACGGTGCCGGGCGTGCCGGACATCTACCAAGGCAACCAAGGCTGGGACTTCAGCCTGGTCGATCCGGACAACCGTCGCGCCGTCGATCATGCGGAGCTGCGCTTGCTCGCCGAGGAGACGGCGCGGGCGACGCCGGGCGACCTGCTCGCGCTCTGGCGAAGCGGAGGGATCAAGCTGGCGCTGACGCGGGCGTTGCTGCGCCTTCGCCGAGAACGGCCGGCGTTATTCGAGCGCGGCTCCTACGAGGCGCTCGAGATGGAGGGCATGCTCGACGGACATGCGGTCGGGTTTCTGCGGAGCGAGGGCGAAGAACGCCTGCTCGTGCTGGTCCCGCGGCTGGTCGCTCATCTGGCATGGCCGCCGGTGGGCATGGTCTGGGACGAGACGCGGGCGCGCGCGGGGGGGGCCGGGGCCTTGGGCGGCGAATGGCGGAACGTCGCCACCGGAGTGATCGTGCGCGCCGGGAGCGACGGCATGATCCGCTTGAGCGACGCCTTCGCCGAGTGGCCGGTGGCGGTGTTGCATCAGGCCCCCGCGCGGAAAGAGGCGGCCTGATTAGGATCGACGGCGGAGGAAACCCGAGGGCGCACCAACGCCGCTCCACGGCGCGCGGACGCCCGCCCCGGGAACGGAGCGGGCGGCGTCGGCGGGGGCCGGCGGCATGGTCATCAAACCGAGGACGCGGCGGCGGCCCCGGTGTTCACGCGGATTTCGGCGGCGCGGGACAGTTTTTCGTCCATCGCGGTTTCTTCGCCGAGGGTCTGGTCCAGGATGCGCGCCGCCTCGCCGTCACCGAGGCGGCGCGCGAAGGTGCGGGCGCTGCCGTAGCCGGCGATCTCGTAGTGTTCGATCTTCTGGGCGGCGACGATGAGCGCGGCGTCGAGGACCCGCGGGTCCGCTTTCTCCTGGATCGTTTCGCGGGTTTCGGCGACGAGGCCCCGCATGCCTTGGCAGGGTTTGCCCGCGGGCGTGGTTCCGAGGGCCGAGAAAAGCCGGGCGAGGCGCTGGAGCTGCCCCCGCGTTTCGACGAGGTGTTGTTCAAACAGCTTTCGGAGCTGCGGGTTTTGCGCCTCTTGGGCGAGGAGGGGCAGGGCGTCGAGGAGTTGTTGCTCCGCGTCGTGGAGATCGCGGAGTTCGTAGACGAGCAGGTCGTGCAGGGTGTCTAGGGACATGGAGCGCGAAGGTTGGAAGTTGAAGAGCAGGCGAGGGGATCAGTGGCTCGTGGCGGCCGGGGTGCGCGGCAGATGATGGTCGTCGACGCCGCCGAGCGCGGGGAGGCTTATCAAGGCGACACCGATCTCGAGCACGCCGACGACGAGGTGAGGGGCGACGACTCGATCCTCGAAGTCCATCAGCCATGGGCTGGCCGCGAGAAAGAGGCCGGAGATGACGTCGAGCCCCAGGTGGATCCGGTAGGGGATGAGCTTGGCGATGCTGAGCTCGTAGGCCGTAAAGAGGCTGTAGAGCAAAACGCCGCCGCCGACGATCCAGGCGGCGTTGCGAGCGGGTTCGTCATCGGCGAAGCCGAAGAGATAGGGAGCGATGATGAGCGCGACCCCGATCACATAATCGAGGGTGGCGTGTGTGCGGCTGCTGATGTGTTTCATGGCGATACATGGGGTTGGGTCTTGGAGGCGGGCGTTTCAGCCCGCCGGTTCTGGCTCGCGCTTGTCCTCCGGACGAAGGCGTCGGGGGGGGCGCAGGAAAGATGCAGCGTCGCAGGCGAGGCGGGGGCGGATGGGAGGCCGTGCTGTCGTCGGGCGTTTGTCTTTGGGGCGGGTGGTCCCGGGCGCGCTTTCGAGGCCGTGCGTGCCCGCGGTGGCGAACGACGCGATGCGGGCCGGCTTCGCGAGCGGCGCCGCGGGCGTGGATCGGAGTTCTCCGTTTTGGTTGAACATCGTGGCCCCAAGGTAGCACCGGCGGGGCTCGGTGGAGATAGGGGCCGCGAGGACGCAAGAGCTGGGGACGCGGCTCGGTCGCGTCGGTGATCCAGGCCGAAGGGGGGCGACGAGGGAAACGACCAGGCTGGGTGGGACGCCGGCCCTAGCATCGCCGGGACGGCCGCGTCCGGGCGCCGACCCGAGGAGAGTTTCGCGGTTTTGCGAGCGGGTGCCCAGGCCTGCGCGCGACCTGCTCATGCGCAGGGCGATGCGGCAAAGGCGGAGAGAGGCGGCGAGGACGCGATCAGGGGGCTCCGGGGGGGCTCGCCCCGGAGGAAAGTCTTTAGGAGAAAGTGCGGGCACCGGGGTGTGGACGAGCCGGGCGGGCGGTGGCGGGATGGAGCGCGCGGATGGCGCGGGTGGCGCGCCGGAAGCGACGGAGGAGCCGGCGGAGGAAGGCGGCCAGACCGAGCGAGGCAAGGACGGGGCGGTGCGCGCGGTAGACGGTCAATGCGGCGCCGGTGAGCAGGGCGCCTTGGAGGTGTTCGCGAAACCGCCGGGCCGGGAGCGTGAGGGCGCTTTCGAGGCGGGCGATACGCTCCACCTGGAATCGGATGTGGGCGAACTCGTCGTGGATGAGTTTGTCGCAGACGCGCCGCAGGACGGGGTGTCCGGTGGAGGCGCGAAGGCGAGGGTAGTATTCCTGAGCCAGGAGCTCGGCGGCGAGGAGCACGCGGCTCTCCCACGCGAGGTCGCCGAAGGCGCGGACGCGCCGGAAAACGGCGTCGGAAAAAACGTCGGCTCGCGAGCGGATGCCGGCGCCGTTCATGAAGCGGAGGAGGAGGGCGGAGTGCTCGTTTTCCTCGCGCACGAAAAGGACCGAGGCCTCGTGAAAGGCGGGGTCGCGGTGTTCGAGCGAGAAGAGCGAGGAGAGCCGGAGATAATCGCGCGCTTCCGACGATTCGCCGCGCTGGAATTCGGCGACGGATGAGGCGATCCGTCGATGCTCCTCCGGCGAGAGGGCGGCGGGCGCGTCCCAAGGGATGCGCCAGTCGCGGGCGCGGCTTGCGCGAAAATGCTCGACCCAGCGGTCGGTGGCTCCGCGGGGCGGCGGCGAGACAAACGGGAGACGGGCGGCGTGCTGGGAACCGGCCGGAGGGGACGGGGCTGTCGTCGGCGAGGCGGAAGGGATGGACGAAGAGGAGCGGGAGGGGATGGATCTCATGCGCCGATGGTGGCGAGGGCGCGTGAACCCCGGATGAAGCGGGCGTGAATTGGCGATGAATTGAACGCCGACGGAGGCGTCCGGCGGCGCGGGGCGGAATCGAACCCCGGGGCGTGAGCCGGCCCCGGGGGAGGGAGGCGCCCAAGGGGCTTTAACCGGCGGCGACGGCGGCCGGCACGGCGACCCGTTTGGGAATGCGCAGGCCGAGGACGCCGTCGGCCAGCTCTGCGCTGAGCGCCGCGTAGTCGAGCTCGCGGCCGAGCCGGAGGCGGAGCTCGTAGTCGCGCTGGGCGTGCTCGAGGTGGGCGGCGGCGAAGTTGACCCGCACGACGTGGCTCTTGCGGCCGATCACCACGAGGTCCGGGCCGCGAACGACGATCTCCACGCCGGCGGCATCGACTCCCGGCAGGAAGACGGCGAGGGCCACCGCGTCGTCGTGCTGCTCGCAATCGTAGTGCGGGCTGCGCGTCTCGCCGAGGGCGGGAATGGCGCGGCCCGGGCGACGGTTGCTGGTCAGCGTGGGCGGAAGGATCGTGTTCATGGCGGAAAGGACGGAAAAGGGAGAAGGGGGTGAAGGGACGGATGGGATGGCTGGAGTGAACAAAGCCCGAAACGCGGGCCGTCTGTCGGAAGCCACAAAAGACCGGTCGGGCCTCGTGGCGGGCCGCCGGGAGCGAGAGTCTTGTCTCAGGGAGCGAGCGCGCTTTTGAGGTGGCGCGTGCTCAGACTCGTCGGCCCGGAGCGGCCGGCTGGTGTTTTTGGCACCAGCGGCATTGACGGCCTTGCATCATGGCGGCGGAACGCTTCGCGGACTTCGTGATCGAAGCTCCGGAGCGGTGGGCGGCCGAGATGGAGGAGGAGGACGTCATTTGGTTTGTGTTGAGTTCAGCATGCACAACGCAGGCCTCGTGCCAAGCGCGGTGTTCGATTTGCGACGTTAAGAATTCGTGTCGGCGGAAATGCGGCCAAAGCATCGGAGGAGGCTTGTTTTCCGCGTTGGACAAGCGGCCGCAGGTGTTTCTCCGTGTGTGCTTTTCATGGCCGAATCCACTCCAGTCGATCCCGCCGAGCCTGGTCTCGAAGTGCGCACCTACTTCGTGCGGCGACGCAACGCGCTCGTGGCGCGCGCGAATTTGTCGGATCTCTATGTCGATTACTATCTGCACCTCGGGAAGCACGGGGTGAAGCCGGCCGAGGCGCACGACGCGCTGTTCAAGCGGGCGTTGGCGGCCTTCGTGCTCCATTGCGCCTCGCGTCCTTGGAACGAGATGACGGCGTGGACGATCAACATCCAGGAGCCGCGGGTGAACCTGTTCCTCACCGGCGACAACGAGGTCGGCGCGGTGACGGGCCGGATCTTCGACCAGGACGTGAAGGAGTTTCCGGAGAACCTGTTCTACTCGGACGTGGTGCGGGGCCGACAGCCGAAGCGCCGCAGCGTGGTGTCTTTCGCGGGTTCGGATCCGATCATCGGGATGGAGACCTTCTATGCGCGCAGCGAGCAGCGCCCGGTGCGTTTTTTCCAGCTAGCGGAAGAGGAGTTCGCGCTTGTGAGCGAGCATCCGGATTGCGACCAGGCCTGGTTCGCCGCGCTCGACGTCGACGCGGTGCGGAAACTCGTTCCCGGCTCGGAGGGCG
This sequence comes from uncultured Verrucomicrobiota bacterium, assembly GCA_946481225.1. Next base: position 6,088 of record CAMLNJ010000066.1, read on the forward strand.
GAACGGAGCAGGTCACGGAGATGGAAAAGCGCGTTTGCCGCTGGCATTGCGGATGCAACCAGGACCGCATGCTCGAGGTGCTCGCGCCGGTGATGAAACAGGACCCCGAGGGGCTGTTTGGGGAGTCCAGCGTGATCACGATCCAATGTCCGCGCTGCGCGGCCCGGCACGCGGTGACGCGCGAGGCGTTGGAGGCCTACGTGGCGGGGCATCCGTGAATCCGTTTTTCGAGAACATCCGCGAAGGCCTCACGACTTGGTCGCTCGATCAGGCGAACTTCGTGCTCGGGGTGGTTGGAGTGTGGCTGATGATCCGCCGCAACCTGTGGGCGTTCCCGGTCGGGCTGGTCGCGGTGGCGGTCCAGGGAGTGCTGTTTTGGCGCACCGGCTTGTTCGCCGAGGCGAAGGTGCAGGTGTTTTATTTCGGCGGCCTCGCCTATGGCTGGTGGCATTGGGTCAAACACAAGGGCGCCGCGCCGGAGTTGCCGATCACGGTGCTCGGTTGGCCGGTCCGGGCGGCCTACCTCGCGGGCGGTCTGGCGGGCACGGTATTGTGGGCCGAATACTTGCGGCACTTCACCAGCGCGGTGGCTCCCTATCGCGACGCCTTTCTCGCGAGTTTCGGGATCGTGGCGCAGGTGATGCAGGCGCGAAAGAACCTGGAAAACTGGCCTCTGTGGGTGATCGTGAACGCGTCCGCGGTCGTGGTTTACCTGCAGCTTGGCCATGCGCTGGCCTACACCGCGTTCCTTTATGCGATCTATCTGGTCCTGGCGTTCGCGGGCTGGCGGGAATGGGCCCGCGCCAAACGAGCGGCTGCGGCCGCAAGTGCTCCTCGGGAGGTTGCGAGGTGAACCCGGCGCCGCTGCGCGTCGTTCTTTTCGGCGCGGAATCGACGGGGAAATCGACCCTGGCCGAGCGGCTGGCGGCGCGTTTCGCCGCGCCGTGGTCGGCGGAGCATGTGCGGGCGTATTGGGATTCGCATGACGGCGTGATCACCGTGGCGGATCTGGACGCCATCGCGCGCGGGCAACGCGCGGGCGAAGACGCGGCGCGGGCGCGGGCCGTGGCGAGCGGGGCGCGCGTGGTGATTCACGACACCGATCTGCTCACCTGCACGCTTTGGGACGACCTGCTTTTCCCCGGCGCGTGCCCGGAGTGGGCGCGCGGGGAGGCGGCGGCGCGGGCTCGGGCGACGGACCTGTTTTTGTTTTGCGACACGGATCTTCCGTGGGCGCCCGATCCGCAGCGCTGTTTTCCGGACGAGCAAGGGCGGGCGATGTGCCGGCGGGTGTTCTTGGCGAAGCTTGAGGCGACGGGCGCGCGGTGGGCGCGCGTCTACGGAGCCGACGCGGAGCGCGAGGCGCGCGCGGCCGCGGCGGTGGAGTTGCTTTTGAACCGGTGCGCGACGCGATGAGCTCGATTAACCAAGACGACTACGAGGCGAGGTTTGGCGGGCTGGCGCGGCTTTACGGGCGCGAGGCGTTGGCAAAGCTGCGCGGAGCGCATGCCTGCGTCGTCGGCGTGGGCGGCGTGGGCTCCTGGACCGCCGAGGCGCTGGCGCGCGGCGGAGTGGGGGCGATCACGTTGATCGACCTGGACGAGGTTTGCGTGAGCAACGTCAACCGCCAGCTTCATGCGCTCGACGGGCAGATCGGACGGGCCAAAGTCGACGTCCTTGCGGAGCGGATACGGCTGATCAATCCGGGATGCCGGGTCGAGGCGGTGCAGGAGTTTCTCGTGGCCGCGAACGCCGAGCGCCTGCTTGCGTCCGAACGGGGCTATACGGTGGTCGTCGATGCGATCGACTCGGTCGCGCACAAGGCGCGCCTGCTGGCGACATGCGTGGCGCGCGGATTGCCCGTGGTCACGACCGGCGGGGCGGGCGGAAAACGCGACGGCACCCGGCTGCGTATCGGGGATCTGGGCGAGTCTGGCGGCGACGATCTTTTGCGGCAGGTGCGTAAAACGCTTCGGCGAGAGCATGGGTTTCCCGGCGGCGAGGGGCATCGCTATGGCATCCGGGTGGTTTGGAGCACGGAGCCGGCGATCTATCCCTGGGCTGACGGCACCTGTGCGGCATCGCTCGAACCCGGTTCGAGCACGCGCTTGGACTGTTCCGCCGGACTAGGTGCTGCGATGTGGGTCACCGCCGCATTCGGCCTCGCCGCCGCGCAGGAGGCGGTGGGCTTGATCATCGGCTTTGCGCGAGATTCGGCCGGGCGCTGAGCAGCCGGCGGCCGGGTTTTCGGGCGTCACGGTAAATGCCGCATACGTGGAAGGTGGTATGTTGGTTGCGTGATTTTTGGTAAAGTTTCTTATTTGCACGGACTCGTTAACCCATAGTCTCTAGGATCTTGCTCATGGGGTGTTTTTACATAATTCGACCGATAAGCCCGGATTTTGGTTTGTATGCCGAAATATGCTTATTCATCCATCCTAGAATCATCCGATGGCACCCACGACGAGGCCGGAACAGCATCAACTATTTTCGTGGCGGTCTTACCCTCATGGTCAGATAGCCTTGGGCGCGTTCAACTGCGTCAAATCCGATGCGCCGGTAGAGGCGCTGCGCGGCCAGATTGTTCTCTCGAACGTTGAGCATCACCGGAAGGCGGCTCGTTTCACCTTCGGCAAGCAGACCTTGGATCAGCGCGGTGCCTATCCGTTGGCCTTGGTGTTGGGGCAAGAGCTCGATGTTGACCAGACGCAACTCGTGCGGGTTTCGCCACACCATCCAGACGCCGGCCTCGCTGCCGTCGATCATCACGACCGATTCCTCGGCGCCAGGGAAACGGACCCGGTAGTCGGCACGGCGCGCGTTAAATTGTTGACGGATGAAGGCCTCGCGTCGCGTGGCGTCCCAGCCACAGCGCTCAAGCTCGTGCTTGCGGGTGCTCTCGTAAAGTCGGAGGAGAAATCTTTCGTCGGGCGGCGCCACGGGGCGCAAAGCGAAGGGCGTTTTTGGGGGAGAAAAGGCGGCTTTCATACGATGGTGGCTTCGCGCGAGGAGGGGCGCGTCGCAATCTCCAAACGCGCAGCCGTCTGTCGTCCAGCTACTTTCGCCATCCGTCCGGGCGGCGATGCTTAACATCACAATAAACCTCAAATCCTAATCCTTATGTCGGAACCCTTCATCGGTGAAATCATCATGTTTGCGGGCAACTTCGCTCCGCGCGGCTGGGCCTTCTGCAATGGCCAGCTTCTATCGATCGCGCAAAACACCGCGTTGTTCAGTATCCTTGGAACCACCTACGGTGGCAATGGCCAGACGACCTTTGCCTTGCCTGACCTGCGCGGTCGCGTTCCTTTGCATTCCGGCAACGACAGCCAAGGGCCTGGTTTGTCATCGTATGCGTTGGGCGAGCAGACGGGAACCGAAAGTGTAACCCTGCTTACCACGCAGATGCCGGCGCATACCCATGTGTTGGCGGCAAACACTGCGGCGGGAACCGCCACCGAGCCTGCCGGCAATTATATAGCCGGCGTAGCCGATGCCAATTCGGGCGGCTTGTTTCCCGCGTTCGAGGCGACAACCAATACCACGATGGGGCCCTTGGCGATCAGTCCAGCTGGTGGTAGTCAGCCTCACGGGAATATACAGCCGATTCTGGCGCTGAATTTCATCATCGCGACGGAAGGCATTTTCCCTTCGCGGAACTGATCGTCGCCCTCGTTCTCTCCGGCCTTCGTGATCGAAGGCCGGACTTTTCGTGTGGTTTAATTATTTGTCCTCGTAGGAGTTACTAATTCTAACTGTTTCCTTTACCCGTTGATCACCTCCGCTTATGGCACTATTCACTAAAATCCTCAAAGCATGCGACAGCCTC
>CAMLNJ010000067.1 GCA_946481225.1 uncultured Verrucomicrobiota bacterium
CTGCAAACCTACACGCCCGAGATCACGCCCACCACGACAGTTGATCGGACGATTACGACGACCACCACCATCTCCAACGTCACCGAGCTCAGGAGCACGGGCAAAAACAAGGAGGTCATCGGCTGGAAGTATGACAAAAAGGTCACCACCACCACCACCACCGGCTCTTCCTCCACGAGCAGCACCCAAAACTACAACAATCTTCAAAGTCTCATCGCCAACGGTGACGCTCAGCCGGTGGCGGCCACGACCACCTCGACGGACGGCCCCACCCCTGTCCCCTCAGGCACTTCGTCCCCCGCCGTCACCACGGTCGTCGGCACGCAGGCCGGCCAGCCAAACAACTTCTGGCTCATCGGCACCCGCAGCGACGCCGACCTCGCCACCAAGGGCCCGCAGACCTTCAAGATCTCCGGCAACGGCAACCTCAGCGCCGTCGTCGACGCCCCCAACGCCAGCATCTCCGCGAAGGGCGGCGGAAACGGCGGCTTCATCTACGGCTCGCTCATCGGTTACGACCTCATCTTCACCGGCAACGACAACTTCTACTACGACGAATCCCTCGCCAACCTCGACGACGGCAGCAAGCTCGCCATCGACAACTGGGACGAGCTCGTCTCCACCGAGGACAGAAAAGCCAGCATCACCTCGGCAAGCTCCGCCACCTACTGGTCGTTGATGAATTTTTAACGGCCTTTATACCGCCCTCCGGCCCTACGTGAAAACCGCGCGGCGTAATCATGCGCAGGAAACCCATTCGGGCCTGCCCGTCGAAATTCCCCCCGGAAAACAGCCCCGCATGCTTCGTAGTGAGCACGTCCATACAGGCCTAGGAAACATACGCGCTAGAATCGCCGCCTCGGCTGGTTAACGTGATTTTTATGAACGCAGGACGTTGCTCTCGCATCTTGGCGACCACCGTCGCCGGCTTCGCTCTCGCGACCGCCCTCGCTCGCGCCCAGACGACGATCGACGTCAACGGCGTCTCCCGCGTCTCCAACGGTGCCGGCGGTTACGATTACTCCACGTGGAAGCCCGTTCTTACTTGGGGCGACACCCCGCTCCTCGACCCGGTCTACGACCAACAGACCGGCCAGCCCCAGGCCGACTTCGTTTCCTCCTCCACCGGAGGCGTCGCCAATCCCGGCTTTTTTATTCAATTCGGCCAGGTTAACGGTGTCGATGTTCTCGCGTTCCGCGTGATGATGGGAGAATACCGCGACATCGGCAGCATCGTGAACATCAGCTTCGGCCTCGAAGGCAACGACGGCGACGGCGGAAAAGCCGACATCTTCTTCGGCCTCAGCCAGCAAAGCAATCAGACCGGTTTCGTCTTCCAAGCGCCCGGCACCGGCGCCAACACCTCGCCCAGCACCACCACGCTAGGCAACGCCTTCGTTCCCGCCGCCCAATACTACTCCGGCGGAGCGCGGCCATCCAACCTTCCCGCTCTCAATACCCAAGGCAACGCGATCGCCCTCTCCTCCAGCAACTTTAGCAACGTCGTCATCGGCGATGGCGTAAACAAGGACCAGCAAGGCGGCCAAGGCACGGTTGTCCCCGACAATCGCTCCACCTACTACCCCGGATGGGTCACCCAACAGGAAGCGAGCGCCAGCAAAGTGACGCTGGACGCGATGCTCACCTACGCCATCCCCCTCGTCGATATCAACGCGGCCTTGGCCTCCGTCGGGGAGACTTGGACCGTCACGCCCGACCGCCTCATGCTCTGGATCGCCGTCACCGCCACCCAGCTTAATTCGGTGAACCAAGACGCCTACGGCGCGGACAACGCAGGCTTCAGCAGCGCCTACACCTCCTTCCTCCCCTACATGGACGCCTACGGCCGCCCCGTCCCGGAGGCCGCCACCTATGGACTTTGCCTCGGCGCCGGCCTCGGAGGATTCCTTTTCCTGCGCCGCCGTCGCCCCGCCTCCGCTCCGGCGGCGTGACATAAGCCCCCGGCCTCTGCCACGCTGGGCCGCATCATGATCCTGGACTGGCTGCGCTTTTGGCCCGAGCTCATCCGGATCAACCTCGTCAAAGCGCGCCACCGCCGCCGTGTCCGCCACGCCGCCGCGGCCGGCCCCCTTCGCCCCTCGCCCTGCCAGTCTTCCTCGGATTCGGGGCGCCCTCGCGAGACCCGCTGCGAGGCCTGCCATCGCTTTGATCGCGCCCATCGTTACCGCCACGTCTGCCCCGACCTCGTGTTCGTCGCGGAAGAAGCACGCTGCGCCCGCGATTCCGCCGAGGTCCGCCCCTACTGGCTCCGCGCCGCCGCCCAGCTGATCCTGCCGCTTCTCGCCATCTACCTCTTCGTCGGACTCGCCGCCTGGGGCCTGCTGCGCGCCCGAGGCCTCGATCGCCTGTCCGTCCTCGACGTCCTTGCGCCCGCCCGCTGGAGCCAAATCGCCGAACACCGCCGCGCCCGCTTCCAAGACCTCGCGTTCCACGCCCTCGGGAACCGCGACCCCGCCACCGCGTCCATCGCCCTGTTTAGCGCCGCCCAGACCGGCCGCGGCGACGTCGTGTCCAACATCGCCCTCGCCCGCCTCGCCACCCTCGGCGGCTACCACGGCCTCGCCGACCAGATCCACGACGCGATGCTCGTCGACCACCCGGAAAAAGCCGACGCCATCACCGTCGCCTGGCACGACGACCTCCTCATCGCCAACCGGCCCGCCGAGCTCGCGCGCCTCTCCCTCGCCCGTCTCGCCGCCCCCCCCGAATCCCGCGAGTTCTGGCTCCGCGCCTTTTTCGAGAGCATCCGCCACCCCGGCGTCGCGGCCGGCCTCCTCTCCGGCGAAACCTCGCCCGCCTTCCCGCATCCCGGACTGCGCTTCGCCGTCGCCGCCCGCGCCGCCCTCGACCGCAGCGACCGCGCCGCCGCCGCCGATCAACTCATCGCCCTCGCCGGCCAGCTGCCCGGCCAGGCCGCCCGCCGTTTCCTCGTCTTCTCCTGGCTCGCCCTCGCGGATCTTCCGCGGGCGCGCGCCGTCGCGCTCTCGACCGCCCACCCCTCCCCTCCCGGCGAGATCTCGGCCCTCGCCTACGCCCTGCTCCAGGCTGATCGCCAGACCGAGCCCGCCCGCGCCGTCCTCCGCCCCCTCTTCCCCGAAGCCGCGCTTCGCCTGCGCGTGCTCGCCGCCCTCCTCCGCGATCCCGACGCCGAGCTGCTGCGAGAATTCGCCTCCGCCCTTCCCGGCGAGACCCGCTCCGACCCCCGCCTGCAGGTCGGCCTCTGGCTCGCCGCCTGCCGTTGCGGCGCCGGCGATGTCGCCGCCTCCGCCGCCGAAGCCCTCGCCAAAGCCGGCCAGGCTCTGCCCTCCGAACTGCGCCTCCGCGAAAATGTCCCCGCGAGCCGCGAGCAACTCGCCCTCGTCGCGGCCACGCTCCCGCTCGAGCGCGAACTGCTCTACGCCCTGCGCGAAGCCCGCTGAACCTGGCCGAGTCGCCCGCTCCCGCCTCGCTACCGGACCGGCTCGCTCCCCGCGTCCGCGGCGGCGATCTCTTTTGGAAACCACCGCAAGCGCGCCGCCTCGCGCCCGATCGAAGTTTTCCCGCAACGCAGCACCAGCGCCCGGTAAAACGGCTCCGCCGCCTTCGGATCGCGATGCTTGAGCCAGTCCCCCGCCTCCCACAAAACCCGCGCCGTTTCCTCGCTCTGATCCGGCATCAACGACGACGCCCACCACGCCAGCTCCGCCGCCCGATAACGGGGATGGGCGTGTTTCCCCGGCGCGGGATTGGTCCGCAGACGCGCCTGCTCCTCCGCCGTCGGGGCGAATACCCCGCCCTCCAGCAACGGCACGCCCAGCCGCGGCTCCGCGGCGGAGTCGGTCTCGAAAGCCTCCTGCCACACGCTCCAACCGGGGTCCAAATCCGAACCCACCAACCACACGCCTCGGATGCGCATCAACCGCGACGCGCGCCACAAGGCCTCCGCCCGTTCCTTCGCCGCGCGCTCCGAATCGAACCCGACGCGAACATCCTCCAAATAAGCGGCGAGCTCCTCGCGCACCGATTCCGGCATGTAGGGCAAGGCTCGGGCGCCTTGATTCTCGCGCACCAGACGCCTCGCCAACAGATGCCGCGCCCACCCGCCCGCCACACCGTCGTCGCCCGCCTCCGAATCGTCCAAACGCGCCGCCGTCCCGTCCACCACGAGCACAAGCTCCTCCACGCTCAAAACCCGCTCTCCGACAAACGCCGCGTCCTCGAAGTGCCCGCCCCTCGCGAACGCCTCGAACGCCGCCGCCGGCCGGTCGAGCGCCAGCCTCGTCCTCCCCAGTTCCGCCCAGGCCAGCTTCCGTTGCCCGTCCCGCAAACCGTCTTCGCGCAAAGCCCGCTCGAGCCACTCCGCACCCTTCGCCGCGTCGCCGCCCCGCAACGCGAGCTTCGAGCGCAACCAATCCGCCTCCGCCGAATCCGCCCGCGCGACCCTCAGCCAATCTTCCGCCAGCCCGAAAAGCCCCCCTTCGTAGGCCAGCCACGCCAGACGATCCGCGCCCCTCACGTCGACCACCCCCGCGCGATGGATCGCCGTCGCCCAGTGGCGCGCCCGTCCGGCCCACTCCGACTCCCCGTTCCCGTAGCCGTAGGTCGGCTCACCCTGCGACAACAGAAAGGCCACCACCAGACCGCGCGTTTTCTCGTCCCGCACGCAGGCCTCGAACGCGTCCGCATGCGCCACGCGCACGATCCGCCGCGCCAAACGCCGCAACGACTGCGCCGCCGTGTCGTCCCCCGCCGCCAGACGATCCAGATACAAGGCCGTCGCCCCGGGAAAATCCCCGCGCTCCGCCAGCAACCGCGCGCGCCACCCCCTCGCCTCCCCCGCCAAACCCGTCGTGTCCGTGCAGCCCTCCGACACCAGTTGCTCCGCCCGCGTCAACCAACCCCACGCCTCCACCGCCGCGTCCGCCGGCGTATTCGCCTCGTCCGCCTCGCCAAAAGGCTTCTCCCTGCTTTCGAGCGTCAGATACGAGCGCCCCAACATATAGGCCGCCCAGACCGAGCGATAACGGCGCTCCGCGCCGGACAGCTCCAGCACCTCCCTCCACGCCGCCCGCGCCGCCGCGACCTCGCCGCGTTTCCACGCCACCGCCCCGCGCAGATACAAGGCGAATTCGGTCGGCGTCCCCGCCGGCGCCTCCTCCCCGCCCGCGCGCGCCGCGCGATAGGCTTCCGCCACACGCGCCGCCTCGTCCTCCGAACGACCCGCGGCGAGCAAGGCCGCGCCCAGCTCCGCCGCATCCGCCCGCGCCGTCCGCTCCGCCGCCGTCGGCCCCGGCTCCGGTCCCCACTCGCGATATTCACGCTCCGGCGCCCGCGGTGTCCCCGGAAGCGCCAGCCGCATGAGCTCGTCCGCAAACACCGCCTCCGGCGCCGCCAACAACCGCTCCGCCCCCGCGTCGAGGTAACGATTCGGGAAAAACGGCCCGCACGCGAGCGCGCCGGGCAAACCCGCCGCCATCATCGCCAAGCCCAACGCGAAAACACTACCGCGCTTCATCGCCCCACACGACCTCGACATCGGTTTCATCGGAAAATCTCAACCAGCCGAGCCGGCGGCTTTTTCCCGGAGCAAGCAAACCCTCTTGCGCCTCCGGACCTCTTTTCAGCTCCAAGATCCGCTCCGCCCCTCGCCGCGCCGGCTCGTAGCCGCCGAGTCCATCCGCCGCCACCAGCCGCCCGCCCGCCGGCCAGCTCACCCGCACCCGCGCCGGCGGCGGCTCGGACGTGTCGCCCGCGTTGACCGCCACGATCTCCACCAGACCGCGCTCGCTTCGCTCCGCCCGCACCTCCAGCCGCGCCCGCGGCGTCTCGCCGCGCAGCACCTTCCGAAACGTCGCCATGTCCCAATTCAGCCGGTCCCCCGCCACCGGCAGCCGGAACCAGATCACGCCCTCGCAACCCGGCGGCGGCTCGGCCGCCAGCGCCCGCTCGATCCTCAGCATTTCCGCCGGATCGCTCCGCACCACGCGCGTCCGTGCGCCCGGCGGCCCGCGCCGCTCCGGCCCCTCCGCCGAAAGCGCGACAAAGTCCCCGCCCGCGTCGAAAACCAGCCGATAGCCATAGGTCGGCAACGCCACCCGAAACGGCCGCCCCGGCGCCGCCTCCGCCGCCTGCCGCGCCCAGGCCAGCGTCTTATCGTAGTCGCACAACGAATACGGCTCGTCCGGCCCGTCCGCCGGCTTTTCCAGCGAATGAACCTGCAACACGTAGCCGTCCGCGACCGCCGCCAAGGCCGCGAACTCCTCGGGATGCCGCAGCCAGGCCGGCAACGCCGTGAACACCAGCCGCGTCCCCCCGCCCGTCGCCTCGCCCAGCGCCAGCAGCCACTCGCGGTAGCCGGCGAGCGAGCGCTCCGCGCAGTCGAAGTCCACCTGCAGCTCCCCCGGCTCCCAGCCCGCCCGCCGCGCCCCCGCCAACGCTTCGCGCGCCAGCTTCACGATCATCCGCGCCGTCTCGTCATCACGCGCGAACGGCCCGCCAAAAGGCCCGATCCGGATGACCAGCCCCGCCGCCCGCCCCGTCGCCTTCAAGGCCTCGTGATCCAGCGGAGACCGAAAGATCTCCGCCCGCCCGCTCGTCGTCCACCGCAACTCCGCCGCCAGCGGGTAAAAGCCGTCCACCGCCTCCCGGCTCTCCTCCAGCGCGCCGCGCAGCTCCGCGCTTGGCGCGCGTTGCCACACGTAGACGTCGCGCCGCCACTCGCCCTCGGCACGCGGGGGTTCGAGAATTGTAGCCACGGCCGTGCCGGCCGTGTCAGCGGCGAATCCGCCGAGCGCCTCCCACGCGAGCAAAAGAAACGCCGGCCACCGGTTCATGCCGTCTCGCCTGTTGCCGGGAGCAGGCGGGACCGCCCCGCCTCGATCCGCTTGCCGTCAGCCCGCCGCCTTCGTGGCGAAAACCTTGCGCAGGATGTCGACCGACTCGGCCAGCTCCGCCTCCGTCGCCACAAGGGGCGGCAGGAGCCGGATCACGTTGCCGCCCGCGATCGGGCAAAGCATGCCCGCCTCGCGCAGCGCCGCGACATAAGGCGCCGGATCGCTCGTGAGCTGCAGACCGACCATGAAGCCCAGCCCGCGCACGCCGCCCAGCTGCGCCGGGAATTCCGTCGCAAGCTTCGCCAGCGCCGCGTGCCAACCCGGGCTGACGCGCGCGATGTGTTCGCAGAGTTTTTCGTCGCGGATGATGTCCAGCGTCGCGAGCGCCGCCGCGCAGGCCAGCGGCGTGCCGCCGAAGGTCGTGCCGTGCATGCCCGGCTGGAAAAGATCCGCCGCGCCCTCGCCGATCCAGATCGCGCCGATCGGGAAACCGCCGCCGAGGCCCTTCGCCATGCCGATGGCGTCGGGCCGCACGCCCGCGTGCTCGAAGGCGTAGAACTTGCCCGTGCGGCCCACGCCGCACTGCACCTCGTCGAGCATGAGCAGCAGGTTGTGCTTGTTGCAGAGCGCGCGCAGCCCGAGGAGGAACTCGGGCGTGGCCGGCGTCACGCCGCTCTCGCCCTGGATCGTCTCGATGAAGATCGCCGCCGTCTGCTCGTCGACCAGGGCCTCGAAGCTCGCGAGGTCGTTGATCTCGCCAAACGCGAAACCCGGCACCAGCGGGCGGAAGCCCTTCTGGATTTTCTCCTGCGGCGTGGCGCTCATGCCGCCGAAGGTGCGGCCATGGAAGGCGTTCTTCGCGGCGATCACCTTGAAGCATTTGCCCTCTTCGCCGGTCTTCCGCATCCCGTGCAGGCGCGCGAGCTTGAGCAGGCCCTCGTTCGCCTCGGCGCCCGAGTTGCAAAAAAACACCCGCCCCGGCCCGGCGAGCTGCACGAGCCGCTTGGCCAGCTCGCCCTGGAGCGGGTTGCGGTAGAGGTTGCTCACGTGCGCGAGCGTGGCGGCCTGCTCGGAAACCGCCTTCACCCAGCGCGGGTGCGCGTGGCCCACGGCGTTGACCGCGATGCCCGAGGCGAAGTCGAGGTAGCGCTTGCCCGAATCATCCCACACGCGGCAGCCCTCGCCGCGCGCCAGCGTGATGGCGGGGCGGCCGTAGTTGCGCAGCACATACGTGTCATACGCGGCCTCGGTGGCGGTCTGGGTGATCTGGGTCTGGGACATGGAAATCTATGATTTACGATGGATGATTTATGATTGGAGGAAACCGACATCTGGACGCGGGCGCGATGCGCGCGGCCCGACAAACCATCAATCCTCAATCATAAATCATAAATGCGCGGCAGCGCCTCAGCCCTGCACGATCTCGGTGCCGATGCCCTTGTCGGTGAAAATCTCGAGCAGGAGCGAATGCGGCAGACGTCCGTCGATGAAGTGGACGCGCTGCACCCCTTCCTGGAGGGCGCGGACCGCGCTCATCACCTTCGGGCGCATGCCCTTGTCGATCACGCCGCGCTTCTTCAGTTCGTCGACCTGGGAGCTCTTGAGCGTGGAGATGAGCGAGTCGGCGTCGGGCGGGTTGGCGAGCAGGCCGGGAACATCGCTCATGAAAACGAGCCGGCGCGCGCGCAAGGCGGCGGCCACGCGGCTGGCGACGAGGTCGGCGTTTACGTTGTAAGGCTTGCCGTCGCGACCCTCGGCCACGGGCGAGATCACGGGCACGTTGCCCTCGGCGATCTCCTTCTTGATGAGCTTCACCTTCACTTCGACGACCTCGCCGACGTAGCCGAGATCGACCGGCTGGCCGTTGTCGTCGACCGTGAGCTTCTCGCACACGAGCACGGTGTCGCCGGCGAGGCCCTTGGGCTTGGCGCGGGCGAGGGAGATCGCGTCGCAAACGTCCTTGTTCACGATCTCGTCGAGCGTCTTCTTCACGATGCCGACCGTGGCCTCGTCGGTGATGCGCATGCCGTTGGGCGCGAATTGCGACTTCAGGCCGGACTGCTCCATCGCCTTGGTGATGGCCTTCCCGCCGCCATGCACGACGACGACGTTGATCCCGCACGCGGCGAGAAAGGCGATGTCGTAGGCGACGCGATTGCGCACCGCCGGATCGGGGTCGTCCATGAAGCTCCCGCCGTATTTCACGACGAAAGTGGACCCGCGAAAGTCCTGGATGTAGGGCAGCGCCTCGAGAAGAACCTTCGCCTTGGCGGTGATGTCGGAAACGTTCATTAAAAGTGGACTGGAAAACGTCGGGTAAATCACCGCGCGCCGGCTTTTCCACCACAATCTGGAAGCGTAACGGTTACTCCGGATTCGCCGGCCGGAATTTCCCCTTCACTTCGCGGCCCGCGGCCTCAGATATCCGCGCGTGCCCAGCACCCAGAACACCTTCCCCGCCCGCGACGCCCATCGCGCCTGGCTCGCCAGCCAGGCCGCCCTCCCGCAGGGCTTCCGCGTCGGCACCGCGCGCTTCGACTTCGTCCCGAAGGAGGCGCCCAAGCCGTCCAAGATGACGCTCACGCTCATCGCCCTCGACGCGCCCACCCCGGACTTCGCCGCCGTGTTCACCAAGAACGCCTTCCCCGGCGCGCCCGTCATCGTCGGTCGCAAGCGCCTGGCGGAGCCCAAGCTCGGCGCCATCCTCGTCAACAACAAGATCTCCAACGTCTGCGCCCCCGGCGGTGTCGAGGCCAGCGAGGCCGTCTGCGCCGCCGCCGGCAAGCTGCTCGGGCTCGCCCCGACCGAGATCCTCCCCTGCTCCACCGGCGTCATCGGCTGGGGCCTGCCGGTCGAGGCCATGGTCGAAAACCTGCCCAAGGCGACCGCCGCGCTCGCCGCCGGCTCCATCCTGCCCGCCGCCGAGGGCATCGTGACCACCGACCTGTATCCGAAGGTTCGCTACGCCGCGGTCGGCGCCGGCCGCGTGGTCGGCATCGCCAAGGGCGCCGGCATGATCGAGCCCAACCTCGCCACGATGCTGG